>NZ_CP146991.1:3025000-3027500 GCF_001941975.2 Sporomusa sphaeroides DSM 2875
GGGTTCCTCGTGTCCCGTGGTACTCTGGATTCCGGCCATTTCGCTCTGCCTTTCGCTTACAGGGCTTTTACCTTCTGCGGCCTACCTTTCCAGGTAGTTCGACTAGGCCTGACGAAACTGTTGCCGGTCCTCAACCCCAGAGAGCTAAGCTCTCTGGTTTGGGCTCTTCCCCGTTCGCTCGCCGCTACTTAGGGAATCTCGTTTGATTACTTTTCCTCCGGGTACTTAGATGTTTCAGTTCCCCGGGTGCCCTCACTACCTTAGTAGTGTGACGGTGCATTACCACCGCCGGGTTCCCCCATTCGGAGATCTAGGAGTCAAAGCTTGCTTGCAGCTCATCCTAGCTTTTCGCAGCTTACCGCGTCCTTCTTCGGCTCTTGGCGCCTAGGCATCCACCGTATGCCCTTATTAACTTGACTTAATTGGTTTAAGCCGTTAATTGCTTACGTTTTGCCTTCAGTTAAATCCTAATTGCGCGTTTAAGAACTTCTCATATTTGCATATAAGAGGTTGGTTAAACTTTGCTTTCTTCTGTGCAGTTTTCAAGGAACAACGGAACATCTATGTTATCATAATTACTTGTTTGTTTCAACAAGCAAGTTATGGTAACTTTAGTTCCTGAACCAGCAACTTCCTAATCTCCCAGGCCGTTTCCAGCCAAGTACCTTCGGCGTTTATGGGCTTAACTACTGTGTTCGGGATGGGAACAGGTGGAGCCCCACAGCTATCGTCACTGGATATGGTGTTTTCAGGAATATCTATGTTAGCATGGTCACTCGTATATTTCAACAAGTAACTTTTACTAATTAGCATTCCCTCAAAACTAAACAATGTAAGTGATACTACAGCGAGCACATAAGCTCCGTCTAGTATCGTAATGCTTTGCCAAATGTACCGACCTGGAATACCGGGTCTTGTTTCATACCCGAGTTCTCCCTAGAAAGGAGGTGATCCAGCCGCACCTTCCGATACGGCTACCTTGTTACGACTTCACCCCAATCATCGACCCCACCTTAGACGGCTAGTTCCATTTCTGGTTACCCCACCGGCTTCGGGTGTTGCCAACTTTCGTGGTGTGACGGGCGGTGTGTACAAGGCCCGGGAACGTATTCACCGCAGTATGCTGACCTGCGATTACTAGCGATTCCGACTTCACGGAGGCGAGTTGCAGCCTCCGATCCGAACTGAGAGCTTGTTTGTGTGTTTGGCTCAACCTCGCGGTCTTGCTTCACTTTGTTTAAGCCCATTGTAGTACGTGTGTAGCCCAGGACATAAGGGGCATGATGACTTGACGTCATCCCCGCCTTCCTCCGCATTGTCTGCGGCAGTCTCCCTTGAGTTCCCACCTTTACGTGCTGGCAACAAAGGATAAGGGTTGCGCTCGTTGCGGGACTTAACCCAACATCTCACGACACGAGCTGACGACAGCCATGCACCACCTGTTTTTGTGTCCCCGAAGGGAGGGATCTATCTCTAGATCTTTCACTCAATGTCAAGCCCTGGTAAGGTTCTTCGCGTTGCGTCGAATTAAACCACATACTCCACCGCTTGTGCGGGCCCCCGTCAATTCCTTTGAGTTTCAACCTTGCGGCCGTACTCCCCAGGCGGGGTACTTATTGCGTTAACTCCGGCACAGAAGGGGTCGATACCCTCTACACCTAGTACCCATCGTTTACGGCCAGGACTACCGGGGTATCTAATCCCGTTCGCTCCCCTGGCTTTCGCGCCTCAGTGTCAGACACAGTCCAGAAAGTCGCCTTCGCCACTGGTGTTCCTCCCAATATCTACGCATTTCACCGCTACACTGGGAATTCCACTTTCCTCTCCTGCACTCAAGATTCCCAGTTTCCTGCGCCCATACGGTGTTGAGCACCGCACTTAGACACACGACTTAAGAATCCACCTACACGCCCTTTACGCCCAATAATTCCGGACAACGCTTGCCACCTACGTATTACCGCGGCTGCTGGCACGTAGTTAGCCGTGGCTTCCTCCTTTGGTACCGTCATTAGATTGCATTATTCACACAATCCACGTTCGTCCCAAACGACAGAGCTTTACAATCCGAAGACCTTCTTCACTCACGCGGCGTTGCTCCGTCAGACTTTCGTCCATTGCGGAAGATTCCCCACTGCTGCCTCCCGTAGGAGTCTGGGCCGTGTCTCAGTCCCAGTGTGGCCGTTCATCCTCTCAGACCGGCTACTGATCGTCGCCTTGGTGAGCCGTTACCTCACCAACTAGCTAATCAGACGCAGACCCATCTCTAAACGATAGCTTACATGTAGAGGCCATCTTTCTTAACTCAGCCATGCAGCCAAGTTACCACATTCGGTATTAGCACCACTTTCGCGGTGTTGTCCCCAGTTTAGAGGCAGGTTGTCTACGCGTTACTCACCCGTTCGCCACTAAGTATCTATTGCTAAATACTCCGTTCGACTTGCATGTGTTAGGCACGCCGCCAGCGTTCGTCCTGAGCCAGGATCAAACTCTCCAATAAAGT
>NZ_CP146991.1:4757500-4956256 GCF_001941975.2 Sporomusa sphaeroides DSM 2875
TAATTTATTTATTGGTGAATTTGAGGATATTTCGGAAGCCAATAAAGATACTCGTTATCAGGAAGTAGATCGCACTCCACAAGAAATCATTGCTTATCAACTTGGCTGGATGGGGCTGCTTCGCAGTTGGGATAGCAAAGAGCATGAGGGAAAAGAAGTTATTACCCCTGAACCCGGCTATAAGTGGAATCAATTGGGCGCACTATATCAAAGCTTTTATGACAAGTATCGGGACAAATCCCTGGCGCAGCTTCAGCAATTGTTTGTTGATGTGGTGGATTCACTTATTGAATGGCTGAATGGCTTTAGTGATGAAGAATTATTCAAGCCCGGCGGTAGAAAATGGGCTGCATCGACAAGCTCGAACTGGCCTGTATGGAAATGGGTACACATTAATACCGTTGCTCCGTTTAAGTCTTTCCGTACTAAAATACGGAAATGGAAAAAAATACATGCGGCAAAGTAAAGTGGCTGCTCCCCCTGCCCCACCCCTTGTGTCCGGCTAATATTGACACTCACGATGAGAAGTTGCAAGTTTTCCGGGTTGTTATATAGGCACTCTAAAAAAAAGAACCCGGCACACTGGCCGGGTAGCATAGAGGAGTATATGTAAACCATAATATGGAATGTTTTTATTATATATTCCTATTTTTATAATTTCCTTAGAAAAGGTTGGAAAGAATTAATAAAAAAAGGCTGCCTACCAGGGAACGAACCCGGTGGGCAGCTTTTTTAGGAAGAGATTACTTAAAGGCTGATTTAATATTACATCAAAAATTCGGCTTTAGTGTTATAGATTGGTAAAAATTATGTTAATTTAGTGCCAGATTCAGCGCAGTTCCATTGTCACCGGCCAGGTGCGGACGATAACGGCCTGTATTTGCTGCCCGCTCCTTTTTTGTATATTATTCAAGATGTGAGTAAAGCTAGTTTCAGCAATAAGTTTAGGGGGATTTTTATGAGCAATAGTTTTATCATGTGGTCATTAGCTTTACTTCCTTGGTTGTCTCTTTTTTTTATGAGAAAAGAAGAGATAAAGCGTTGGATGCCGGTTGCCTTGTTTGCTGTTGTGCTGACTACTATAATTGGCGACATTGGAATTGGTCTAGGCGTTTGGGCTACCCGAGAATCAACATATCCTTTTAACGAGATGCTACCGTATTTTTACGGAACAATGCCTGTATTAACAATTTGGGTTTTTAAGTTTACATATGGACACTTCTGGCCATATATGATTACAAATACAATCCTTGATATAGTTTTTAATTTTTTTATCCTAGATTACTTTTTACCGAGTAGAGGTATTGTCGACTTCAACATGTCCCCATTTTTATCCCTGCCCGTAACATTGTTGCATGCGGTAGTAATTTATGGCTACCAAATGTGGCAGGACGATGCACTACTTGCTACCAATCGTCTTACTGAACACAACATTCAACCAGCAACGGCGAAGCCTTCGGTACAACAACCAAAAGATGATGAATAGCTTATATCAATTACATTCCCCGGTACTTCTCTTGCATATCAAGCCATCGCAGAAATACGATGGCTTGATTTTGCTGCTTTACATGAGTTTTATTAGTAGTCATAAGTAAATCGAAGTAGATACAAGTAAATTGCATCCAGGGACTAAATTATTTCTCTACAAACCATTTATTGTCAACACAAAACAAGTAAACCTGCTTGCCAGCAATTCTGCATGTGTACCTCATGCCATGTCCGCCAACCTTTAAGGATGCTGCTATTCGAACGTCCAGTACGCGGTCAACCTCAAACTTGCGACCGTCTTCCCAATGCAGGTAGAGAGGCTTTATTTTTCCATCCTCGCCATGGTAAGCGGTTATACCGATAGATATTTTATTTTTGTTTTCCATGTCACACCTCACTATAGAACATGTGTTCATCATCAGTACGGAACACATGTTTGAGGTTGACAAGTGGGAATACGTAGAAATAAAAAGAACCCGGCACACTGGCCGGGTAGCATAGAGGAATATATGTAAGCCATAATATGGAATGCTTTTATTATAGATTCCCATTTTTATAATTTCTTTAGAAAAGGTTGGTAAAATAAAACCGCACCCCGGAAAGCCCCAGGCCGAAGCCTGGGAAGGTGGTTAATAAGTCACTTATTCATTTTCCTTTTCTTTATGCATATTAATAAAACGATGGACAATTTCAGTTTGCAATTCCTTGAGATATTGGCTTTCTTTTACATTATTTTTACTATAATCGCGCTTTGTCGTTTTATTATACTTAAGCTGCTCTAAACATAAACGAGCTAGTTCCTGGTCAGAATGATTTTTAAAATAGCTTTCTGCCATAGTTAACCCCCCCAAAATTCATTTATATAATATATCACATTAAATCTAACTGTAATTATAACGTATTTTAAAATATAAATAAAACAAAAAAAGCCCATCCTCGGCAATGGCTGAGAGATAGGTAAATCCGCTTTCAAACTGCCTCATGAAAGTAAATTAACGCTTTTGTGTTAAATCCACAAGTGGACAAAATGAAAAAGTCGCCCACCAGGACGAACCCGGCAGGCGATAGAATTTCGTGGTTGCGGGGACAGGACTTGAACCTGTGACCTTCGGGTTATGAGCCCGACGAGCTACCAACTGCTCCACCCCGCGATGATTGTTTATTGTTAACTTTTTATTTAAACTCATCTCTATTATATCACACTTCACACGAAATTATTACAATTTCCAAAAATAAAAGCCCACTCCCAGCCGTCGGCCAAGAGTGGGCTAATTCTACTACGCTATAGGAATCACTTCAAAGCTGCTGATTTTTTCGTAAAACAAATACTCTTTGCTACTTTGAATACCTTTGTCAAATGCATAGCATGAGTTACCGGTTCCAATTGATCGATTGCACCAGGTTATGAAATCATTTGCAACAGCCTTAGTGACTTTATATTCCCGTTCGCTAGAATCAATCATAGTAACGCGGAGTATAGCCTGCCCATCATCTGCTTCTGGTAAAGCTGAAGCTTCATTGGAATTACCACTTTCTTCACCTGCCATTATTGCTGTAACTACATAATAGTAAGTTGTACCGTTTTCAACGTCGGTGTCTACATAGCTATTCCCGGAGATATTGGCAGCAATTATTTCGTATGGGCCGGCCGTTGTGGTAGCTCGCTTTACATTGTAACCAGTGGCACCGGTGACTGACTCCCATATAAGGGTTACCTGGGAATCGCCTGCATTGGCGGTTAGATTGACGGATATTGGATGCACTAAATATCCATCGGAGTCGATGTCGATGGCATCTAGTGTGCACCAACGTTCATCTCTTATTAAATTTTTAGTTATAACTTTTATGACATGCACATCTTTACTAAGATTTACATATTCAAAATTTAACACTGTTAGGTTTCCAGGGTCTGCATACTGATGAACCATACCCACAAATGTATTATCTAGATAAACCTCTGCACTACCATTTTGCGGACGACCAGGGGATGAAGGACCTAATAATCGTACCTTACTACCATAAAAATTTATTTGCATTTCATTATCGTTAGTAGAGGAATAAGTACGAGTAGACTTATAATCAGCAGTTACATCCGTCCTGAAAGACCAATCGCCTGTATATTTTATTCTTGAATCTCTTTCATCATAACGTCTCCATCCTGCTTCTGGCGCTGTTAACGGTTGCCCTATTGTTGCCATTTCACATTCCTCCAAATTAATTATTTTGAAACCCGATATAGCCAAGGACCTTTTAATTAACTGTGTGTTTCCCGCATATCGGCCTTCATTTATATACATTCAAACCAGTCGACTTTTTAAACGCCTCAACGCTCTATTTTTTATTTGGCTTACTGCCTGTACCGTAATTCCTAATACTTGAGCAATGCATGCCAACTTACGCCCATATACAAAAATATGAATTAGTACAAGTAGCTGCCGCTGCGGTAATTCCTGCAATGCCGCCAGCATCCTTTCAATTTTTTCCTTTATACCAGCTCAGCCTGTGGATCATCGGGAGCTGCCACATACTCAATCGCCTTGTCCCCCTGGCATTCCATTTGCTTGCGCTTTGCTTCTTTTCGCCAAAGATTTAACAGGCCAAACTTAACCCGGCTTTCGAGATAGCCAGCCAACGGACTCCTAAGTCGGGATTGAAGTTATACAAGGCTTGCAGCAAGGCCAACCAGGCTTCGGATTCGGCATCCGGAACTGAGCGCCTATAAATACCTGCGTATTTCTTAACTAGTGGTTTGAATTGTTGACAAATAAGGTGCTTGTCTATCTGAATCGCCTCCCAAAATAAAATAAGCCCCCGGTTTTCCCGAGAGCTCAAAAATCATTTGCGTTAACAAATACGCATCGGCTACAGTGCCAATAATCCACATAGTCCGCTCTTCTTACGAGCGGATTTTTCATGATAAAAATTCAGTCAATTTAATAGGGATTTTATTCCTTTCTGTCGAAGAACGACTATATTTGAATTTTGATGGGAGTGATAATTATGCCACAACCTTTGACGCACTTTTTTGTTGCTAGTGATGGCACTCAAAGAGTTTTTCCAGATTTATGGAATGAGTATTCCAATGTTATTGCGCTAGGTTCATTTGGTCCCGATTTATTTTATGTCAAAGACTTAATATCCAACCGTATCTTGAATATGTCTATGTCGAACGAATGGGAGGCATTATCAGATGCATTTCATCGTTGCAACTCTTTTACCCTGTTTACATGGCTACTTAATAATATTAAATCTCGTCACAACGATAATTATAGCGAACAAAGGTTGTTAAAAGCGTTTGCCTACGGATACTATTCTCATGTTGTTACAGATTGCCTTATTCATCCTTTTGTATATAGAACAACTCAGGATCATTGGACACTTCATAGCCCAGAATCTAATTATAAAGCCCACAAAGAGTTGGAAACTCAAATTGATAATATCCTTTTGCTAAGAAAAACTGATTATAAATTATCTCGCTTTGACCCTGTCTTTGGATTGCAGGACAAGGATGATAACGACAAGTTGCACATGACCCTCGCAATCTTGCTAAACGAAGGAATCAAAGCATCGTACAGTCAAGACATTGACTGGGATTATTATTTTGGTCGATACAATATTAATTCTGATAATCATCCAATACATGATGCATATAAAGATTATGAAGCAGAAATCAATTTTACGAAACAAGGAATTAAACTTATCAGGAAAAATATTAATGGATTTATAACAGGCAATATACAGATTACCGAAAGTGATTCTCCTCATATCTTTAATAGCGAACGAAAAAGATGGTTTGCCTCGTCCTCAAATGACCAACTGAACTTTAGCGTAGATGATCTTTACGAGATGGCCGTCACCACAACGTCTGACGTAATAACGGCGTCGGAAAGGTTCTTTTCATCTTGCTCTGAAAATTCCATGGATTTTTTTCTGAACGAAGAGACTATTACCGCCTATCTTAAAAATGACTTCAATTTAGATACCGGACTTCCATCCAGTAACAATCAAAATCAATCGTTGCTTTCCCAAGACGCTAATACTCGTTATGCATTTGGCGTAGAGCAATTACACCAGTTATATTCAATGGGTTAAGTTTAGCAACATACATTCTAAAAATGAAAACTCCCCATCTACTAGACCGCATCCCAAGAAACAGACATTGAGAGAAAACGCCCCCTGTTGTAGGATAGAAACTACGACAGGGGGTGATTGCATGAAAAGGCAATATACGCACATCAAAATAATGGAACCAGAGATAATCGCCATGCGTGAGCAAGGCAAAACACGCCAGGAAATAGCAGATGCACTGGGACTCACAAAGGTACAAATCAAAAATTGGGTACGGCGTTATAACAAGGAACCGGAATTTTTCATATCTAAAAAGCAAGGAAGACCGCGCACATCACCATTCACAAAACAGCGTGAAATGGATCTGCGCATTAAAGAATTGGAACGGGAAGTGGATTTGTATCGATCTTTTCTTCAAGCTGCTGGAAGGGTGTGAATGCAAAAATCAAATATGCAGCGATGGAAGCAAACAAAGAGAAGTATCCGGTTACGTTTATGTGCAGGTTCTTCGAAGTATCTCGTAGCGGGTATTACGCATGGAGAAAAAGAAGGGACCGACTGGATCGGGACATGCCAATGAGCAAGCTGATCGCTCAGTGCCAGCAGGAAACAAAAGAAACCTACGGTTACAGACGCGTCAGGCTGTGGCTGTTACAAAAACACTGCCTTGTTGTCAATCACAAGGCAGTACTTCGGGTGATGCGTAAGTATGGCCTGCTCTCGTCCATTCGCCGCCCTCGTCCGCTGTACCAACGGCAACAGCGGATGAACATCTATGAGAACAAACTGAACAGGGATTTCCATGCAGACAGGCCAAACCAAAAATGGGTAACAGATATCAGTTATATACACACCGGCGAGGGGACACTCTACTTGTCGGCTATCAAGGATTTGTATGACGATTTCATCGTTGCCTACGATATGGGAACCATACAAGACAATGCTCTGGTTTATCGAACCATTCAAAAAGCAAAAAAGGAGGTCGCTGATGGACTGATCCTCCACAGCGACCAAGGGTTCCAATATACCTCGCACGGCTATTTGAACCTAACCAAACAGTACGGCATTCTGCCGTCCATGTCAAGAGCGGCGACACCTCTGGACAATGCCCCTGCTGAAAACTTCTTCGGCATTCTGAAAACCGAGTGCATCTACCGTCAGAAAATTCAGACCATCCACCAAGCACGTCATCTCATTGACCAATACATCCACTTCTACAACTTCGAACGCATCAAGACAAAAAATGGCCATACTCCCTTTCAAATCAGGAGCGGTGGCCGTGTAATTCTAAGCTATCCTACGACAGGGCGTTTCCTGCCTGTCTATTTCCACGGGAGCGGTCTACTTTAGATAGGGAGTTTTCATTCGCGCCTTATTATTTATCCAGCACAATCCAATCATGCGCAAGTAAGTCTGCCTGCTCCGGGCTCCATGGAACAAAAAAATCAGGCGTTTTTAGCCCAATAAACGCCAACAATGGACTCTCGTTAATTGCCATATTAACCTTAACCGAATAACCATAGGGATTTATTAGTAGTAGGAACCGTGCATTCCCCCATACTGCACGAGCAATCTTATGGTCACTTTTCAAAGCAAGTAAAGCTTGTCCAAAGTCCACAATAATATCCTCCTTGTTTATCGTGCTAACAAATATCCCCCAACTCCAGCCCCCACAATCCAAAACAGCCGCTCCTTTTTCCGGGCGGACTTTTCTTTGTCTATCTCTTTTTTATAAACTGCAGCCTGTTTTTCAAGCTCCTGGTTAGCAATCAGCCGGGCCTGGGCGTTGGCCATGTCGGTCACATCGATCCGGGCTGTAGTAACTGATGACAACCGCAACTCCCCATTCTCCCCTAGGGACACCTCCGACTGGCCGGTCTGATTTGGCACTTCCACTTCCTTGCCGTCAATGATAGCTATAATCTTCCCTTCACGCTCCACGAACTGCAGCACCGCGCCCGGCTGCGATGGCGCTTAAACCACTACTTCCCGGATAGTTTCCGTGTTGGTGTGAATGACCTGCGGCGGCGGTGCTGTAGTTATGACGGTTGGCTGCGCAGCCTGGCTTTTGATGTGCTGCTTCCAGTCCCGGTATTCTTGGTTTCCCCAAATCAATAGGGCCAGCACAGCGGCCAGTCCTACAAAGTATTTCCAGTTCGATCTGATAAAGGTTAATACCCCTTGTTTAATTTCGTTAGTGTCCATGATAACACGCTACTTTGAAGGTAATTTTTGGTTTTTGTCGAAGTGTAACAACACCTTTAGAACTGGAAGGTTGATATGATGGAAGATATTACGTTAAATATTCAATTGATTAGTACAATAATCGCTACTTATGGTGCTTATAAAATTGCTAAGTTAAAGTTACAACCGGAAATTAAAATTCCAGTATATAGAGAGCAACTTAAAAATGTTTACTTGCCGATGTTTAAATTGTTAGAAAAGGATTTTTATAAAAAAATAGATAAAGAAACGACTCTTTTTTATATAAATGAACTAGAAAAAATAATTGACGCTAATTATGAATTGGTTGATCCAGACATTATTTATTATGTTAAAACATTAAAAGAATATTCTTCATTAGAAACCAAAACAGACGAAATTCGACATGAAATATTTAATGATTTAAGTTTTAAAATATCGACTACTTTTGACTCTTTACGAGAGCAATTAGGAATGCCAACAAGAAGTTTTACTTATAAATACCGCAATTATCAACTCGCTCCCGCTATTCAAGAAACTTGCGCTATTATAGAGAAGATTTTTTTCTTTATCTTCTTGTTGCTCATGTTAATATTTATGATTTATATGACTATTTACGCATTGACAGAAATTTTCTCCTTTGCTCGAAATATTTGGCTGTCTATTTCTGCTTTTTTCGCATCATGGTTTTAACCAAAATCTCAAAACATAATCTACCAATGGGTAAAGGACAATGTAGCTAACAATAAAAGTTAAAATTTTGCCCACTATACCACCGCCACCAATAAAACAACGCTAAGCAGAATGCCGCCTGGCATTTGGTTAAACTAAACATAATTTCTCACCCTTCCCAATAAGCGCCGCCTCCACGGCGCTATTTTTATTTAATTATTTTAAAGAAACTTTTGGTTTTTGCCGAACTCTCACCTCAGAAGGGAGGTGATTAACTATGTGGATGACTATATTCCGGAACCCCGTAGACTGACAGATCACCCCCGCATACACCCCTCACTCTTTATCCGTACAAAAAAAAGCCAAAATAGATAGTGCTTTTTAAAGAAAATATTAGCCAGCACTAACAAGGTCAAACCAACAGCAATTAACACAGATATAACCAAAACTAAAATAAGTATAATAAACAAACTTTATGCTGGGGCACTCATTGATTAGCCTTCCTTATGCCGTCCACTGGCTATTTTTATTTGCTGAGCCAATCAGTCACACCTCTGGCAATCGCTCTGGCCATTTCATCCTGCCATGTCGGGTCTGCCAGTAATGCAGCTTCCTCCGGATTGCTGATAAAAGCCATCTCTACAAGCACTGCCGGCGCATTAGTGTACCTAAGCACATAAAAATTTTCCTCTTTATCGACATCCCCGTCAGACCAGTCGACGCGAATTTGCAATTCTGGAAAGGTAGCTGCCACCTGATTAGTAATACAAGTTGCGATCCGATCGGCGCCAGTATTTCCCTTGGTGGTATAGATTTCAAATCCTTTCGCTGCTGGATTGGTCGCAGAATTACAATGTAGGCTGACAAACAGGTCAGCGCCCCAGTAGTTTGCAACATCACACCGGTACTGTAGACTGTCAGTCTCCTGCTGTTCCTTCTCGGTCCTGGTTAACCTGACTAAGCACCCTGCTGTATCCAAATAATGTGCCACAAGCTTGGATACCGCTAAATTTACATCCGCTTCCTGCAAACCGGTTATGGGGTTGCATGCCCCTGGGTCAGTTCTCCCGCCGGCGTGGCCGGGGTCGATTACGCTTTTAGCCATAATGTACTCTCCTCCCTAAATAATCTTGAGTTTTCTTTCCAATACTCCCGTTTTCACAGGATTACGCAAGGTTAAACAGAGCGTATGCAGGCACGGAGAGCGTCGAACGCCTAATCCAGCGGGAAAGAGGCACAGCAAAGCCAGCATCAAGTGTTTTTTGATGACAGGCCAAACGGTAAACCACATTTCCCGCAGCAGCAAACCTCCCATGTCTAACAGGGTCGTTGCCCTCAATTCCTTCGTTCTGCTTGCCTGCAAGGTGGTGTCAGTCGTGCTCGTATGCCGAGTCGTTGCTCTGATGGAGAATTTTGATGACCAACTACCGGCTCTGTTTTTGTTTTGCAAAATACTGATGGACGGAAGCCCGGTGCATCCCCGCGACGCTTCAGGGAGCAGCTTCCTGTAACGGTTACGCCGCTTGCTGCGGCTGGTTCCTATGAATATCCGCAAGCAGTCTCACGGGGTCGTAAGCGCAGCCTTTTGTCGAGACCGCGTAAAACACTCGGATGAGCTTACAACTCATAGCAATAATGGATTGTTTTTTCTTCAACGGGTTCTTTTCCCTGGTTGTATAGTATTGATGCAGTTGCCGGAACTCTGGGCTGCCATGCCATCCAACCAGCATAATGGCGGCCCGGAACAAAACCGTTCGCAACCGGGAGCGTCCCCGTCTGCTGATGCCTGTTTGTCCCTTGAATTTGCCGGAACTGTTCTGCGTGATGGCAAGACCGGCCAGCTTTTGAATCTGCCTTGGCGAATCGAACCGTCGGACGGCGCCGACCTCTGCGAAGAACCCGGCCACGGTCACGAGGCCAATACCGGGGATTTTCATCAACTCGGCTACCGCAGGTATTTGTTCGCACAATGCCTCTATCATGGACATGATTTCCGCAAGCTGCTGGGCCTTGGCGTCGTAATCTTCCAGTAGTAGCTTCAATTCTGTTCGGGCTGCTCCCATGCCGTCCCTGCATCCGATGCTCTTTTTAGCCGCCGCATACAGGTTCTGGGCACGCTTCTTTCCCACCGCCCGCAGTTTCATGCGTCGCCAGATGGTGTTGATACCGTCCGGCCCTAAAGCAGCCAGGTCGGCGGGAAAGGGGGCTTCATGCAGGATCGCCATACTACCAGTTTGGCTGAAATTTACAAAGACACTTCGATATTCGGGAAAATAAATTTTCAGCCACCGCTGGATTTGATTCTTCGCTATCACCATCTCCCTGATAATACGCTCACGGACATTCATCGCTATCCGTAGGTCGGCGTATACGCCCTCTGGGATATATGGCTCGCAGTAGCGCCCCTCCAGTACCAATTTGGCAATGACCTTCGGGTCTTTCAGGTCGCTCTTGCTCGGGTGGTTGTCATCCAATTCCTTGCTTTTCTTTACATGGTGCGGATTTACCAAAACCAACTTGATGTCGCTGTCTTTTAGATATTCCGCCAGCGTGAACCAGTAGTGGCCCGTTGGCTCTGCCCCGATGACAACCTGATCCTTGCTGTTTTTCGCCGCTACATCCCATATCCATGAGGTCAGGAGCACAAAGCCCTCCGCATCGTTTTCAAAATGGAATGCTTTGGTCAGTTCAATCCCGCGCCAGTCGAACGCTCGTGCCCAATGGCTCTCGCTGGCGATATCCACACCGACCACCATTGTGCTTTCTGTCAATTGACGAATTTTTTCGTTCTGTGTTACACTCATTTTGGATACTCCCTTCAATGCTATGCTCGTTTTTTAATTAGGGCATTCGGCAACTCTGTTGCTGTTTGACCCTGCTTGGGGCTTGACCCCTTTGAGCTAATTGTAGGGAGTATCTTCTTTTTGTTCAATCGCCGTTTTTAACCGTTTACAGGAATGCTCGTATAATAAGTTTTGCGAGGGGATTTTTATGCCCCCGCAGATAGTAACAAGCCAACCGGCCTGCCCATACCCATGATAAAATTGACCTTGTGTCAATCAGGTTAAAGTTCTTCATTCTCCTGTTGAGCCGAAAGGCTGCTTCAAAAAAAGTCTGTTCCCCTGAACCGGAAGTTAGCTTCAAACCGCCGGCTGTTTGCCAGGCAACAGGCAGCCCGTTTTGCAGTACGGGTTCGCAACGGCCTGTTCCCGGCTGGATTCTAATACGCGAGGGTGTGGATGCTCCGGTATCATGGGTATTGCCAAGCCGGTTGACTCAAAATTCATCCAGGAAAGAAGGTGAAACTGTGAATCCATTA
Source organism: Sporomusa sphaeroides DSM 2875 (assembly GCF_001941975.2). Lineage (NCBI taxonomy): Bacteria > Bacillati > Bacillota > Negativicutes > Selenomonadales > Sporomusaceae > Sporomusa > Sporomusa sphaeroides. The sequence continues at coordinate 4,769,250 of NZ_CP146991.1, forward strand.
TTCGTTGGCATTGATGTAGGCAGCCGTAATAACGCAGTATACATCATGTTGCCAGACGGCTCCAAACATAGTTCCTTTTCGGTCCAAAACAACCTCGGCGGGGCGCAGACTCTCTCCAAGCGAGTGGTAGCCGCATTGACGGAGAAGAACCTGTCCGCCGCCGTGATTGGCATGGAAGCCACTTCGGTTTACGGCAATAATCTGCTGTATTTCCTGCGGGAAGACGGCGCTCTGGGGCGGTTCGAACGCAAATTGCATGTGCTCAATCCCAAGCAGGTTAAAAAGTTTAAGGATGCCTATTCTGATTTGCCCAAGAACGATCTCATAGACGCCTTCGTCATCGCCGACAATCTTCGCTTCGGCCGGATCACTGCCCCGGTCTACATGGACGATTACCGTTACAAAGCTCTGCAAAACCTAACCCGCGCCCGCTTCTTCGCTGTCCAAAATCTCACACGGGAAAAGCAGCGGTTTATGAACTATCTCTTCATGAAATGCTCCGGTCTCACCCAGGAGAAGATTTTCTCCGATAATTTCGGGGCGACGGCGCTGGCGCTTTTTGAAGAGTTTGAAACCCCAGATGATATGGCCAACATGGATATTGACCAACTGGCTTCTTTTATCGCGCACAAAGGGAAAAATCGCTCTCCGCGACCGCTGGAGATTGCTAAAGCGCTACAAGCTGCCGCTAGAGGCTCTTACCGTCTCCCTAAGACGGTCACTGACTCCGTAAATCAGGTGTTGGCCCTATCCATTTCCTCCATGCGCGCTATGCAGTCTCAGATTAAAGCCCTAGATAAAGAAATTCAGCGCCAGTTTGACAACATCCCCAACACATTGACTTCGGTTCCTGGTATCGGCCCCGTATTTTCCGCTGGTATCATCGCCGAAATCGGCGATATCAACCGTTTTAATGGACAAGCCGCTCTTGCTAAATTTGCCGGCCTTGCCTGGTCTCAGCACCAGTCCGGTATGTTTGAAGCTCACAATACCCGCCTCATCCGCTCTGGCAACCGTTTCCTCAAATACTACTTGTGTGAAGCCGCCCATTCTCTCGTGCGTTGCGACACGGAGTACAAGCGCTACTATGACCTTAAATTCAAAGAGGTCAACAAGTATCAGCATAAACGCGCACTCGCTTTAACTGCCAGAAAATTGGTCAGGTTAGTCTTTCGACTGCTGAAAGATAACCGGCTTTACAAACCGGCGTAGATTTCTACGCCCCCTTCACTCCCTGCTGTTAAAAAATGGGGCAGGCAGGGTTTGTTTGCTATTCCCTTTTTCGGCCACTCTAACGATCAATCTGCTCATTTCTTTAAATCTTTCGCCTTTTAGGGGCTTGACATTTCACCGCCGGACTTATTATTTATTTTTAAACCGTTCCAACATTACACCTAGGCGACTGCGCAAAAAATCAAGCGGGCTGGCTGCCTGCTCTATTCCTGCGTCTCTTAAGTTTTCCAACACACTTATGGCTTCCGTAGCCGCCAAATATACCCAGGCCACTTTTAGCAGCAGCGGCGTTCTCAAGCGAGTTTTAACATATTGTCGGCGCTCACGGCCATGATTGTCAAGGCCATGTAAAGAATTAGCTTGCCTGCAAATCTATGCTTCATGGCATCAGAGTTTATCCGCCCGGCATTAAAGGCCGCCGGGATATTAAGCAAACAACTTAGCAAGTCGCTAACCTTACTACAATCTTGCAAATGCTTATAACTAATTGCTATCCATCGGGTAACCAAATCTACAAAAATTAGCACGATAAATGTCAGCAATGCGCTGCCATGAACGCTAGTTACCGCAGCTACAATAAACGCCAGAATGGTTTTAAACAACCATGCATCGGTTAAGCCTTGGCCAGCCTTGGTAATGGCTTCAATAAGGTCCTTATAGTTCAAATTCCCCACCCCCATAAAATCGCATAAAAATAACCGCTTTAGCGGCACGGTTCTCGCGGCATATAATCATCTCCTCATTGTAAGAAATAAAAAAGGCAAAACAAAAACCGCCCCAAAGGACGGTTATGGTATAATGTGTAAAGGACGGGTTCACGGCCCGTCCTAAACTGAATACAGGAGGTGATTCAATGCGCTTCAAGACTAAGTGGTTTAGCCTCACGGTCTCAAGCGGCGCTTTGTGGATAATTTATCAGATTATCCGCGAAGTATCTCGTTAACCTCCGGTATTCATCGAACGTCCCTATTCGCAGTAGGGGCGTTCATTTAGTTTCTATGCTTATTATACCCTATTTATACGCAATATGTACATCTTTTACGCATAAAATAATCTTGACATTTATGGGTAGCTTCAAAACTGAATACTCTATTAGGATTACTGGAATAATACCGCGTAAAAATACGGTTTCTGCGGGTTGTTAGTTTTTACCTTGATGCCATGATGGTATTCTAATCCCACCTCTGAATTAATTCTTTTCCGAGTTTCTAAATATTCGGTAAGCACCTCAATTGCAGTTTTCTTGTATTCATTATCGACAAGGTTTATTTTACTGTTTCCTAAACACTCGGAACAAAACACTGCATCGTAACTAGGAACTGCTGAAAATGGTTTACTTTCTTTCCCGCAATGATTACAACAGACAGAGTATCCTTTCATTTCCATATGCAAACCTCCTTGCTTAGATTTAAGGTTCTAGTTTTTGCAATAAAGTTTCGATTTTTGGTCTTAATTGCGCAAAGTTTTCCAGAACAACTTTGTTTGAATTTATTGACCCTGTGATTGATGCTGGAGTTTGATGGTTTTGCTGACAACGAAATACTGTTAAAAACCAGTTAATCATATCCGCAAATTCTTCTTGTGATAAATTCTCCAAACCAAATAAATGTTTTTTCCAGTGTTCATCGTAACCTAAATTCTTTGCACCATAAAACCCATTCGGATCCATCCTATCAAGTTTATTAAGAGTATATTTTATCTCAATTATAAGTGCACGTTTTGCACTTTCTTTTTGGCTTGTAATAAGCAAATCATAGCTTTGTCGAGCACCACGAATCCCACCCAGATAACTACCAATGCCGCTAATTGCGCCACCAACCAATGCACCTATTAAACCAGCCCATACAGCATTATCCATACCATCATCTCCCCTACCATTTTCAACATATTTCGGCAGAGAAAATGTATTTCCTGTGAAAAAGGCAAAACAAAAACCGCCCCGAAGGACGGCTATGGTATAATATGAAAGGAGCAGGCTGCAACCTGCTCCAAACTGAATAAGGAGGTGGTTCCTGTGTGGATTTCTCCACGAGTGATTGTCTGGTTGATTATCGCGCTAACGGTAATCTTGCTTAAACCAGTTGCAATCACTATTTGGCTCAAGTAGCCTCCCTATTCGCGAACGTCCCTGTTAGCACCAGGGGCGTTCATTTAGTTCCTATGCTTATTATAACCGATTTATACATGTTTTAAAAGGTTTATTATTGTTTTAAAATATTTTAAACATCCCCACCTTTCTAACTACCTCGTTTGTCGGATTAATAAATAATTTGTCAATTATTTCCTTTCACTATGACAGGTACTTGGTATTTTCGACGGAGAATTAGTATGGTTAACGCCCAGGTGGAAAGGAGTAATCATGGCAAAGATAATCACTTACGACTTATGCAAACCTGAAACATCTCAAGACTATAAGACTTTAATCGCGGAAATACAGAAATTTGACAGGTGGTGCAGGGTAATCGAATCATGTTGGGTTATTAATACATCACTAACTTGCGCACAAGTACGAGACTATTTGCGACAATTTATCGATGGTAACGACAAATTGTTTGTAGCTGCTCTTACTGGCGAAACCGCATGGACAAAGGTTAAATGCAAAGAAGATTACCTAAAAGTTTCACTAGGGAAACCAGGCTAACTATCGCGCTTCTGCAACAGTTCTTCCGGGGAGTCATACGGAAGAACACTCCAGTCGCCGGCTAGTAAATCGGCTTGAGTAGCAACCCATGGAATAAAATATCCTTCTGCGGTTTGCATATGCAAAAACAAGCTACTAGTAATCGGATGTGGATTATACACTACTTATGGGCGCTTATGCATTTCTATGAAAACACCTTCGTGTTTCCATCCCCGGCGAGTTAATCGTTTACTATTTTTTAACGCTTGCAAAGCGCTTGAAAAATCCATATCAATGTTCTTTGTTTCATTAATTGCCTGGGCGTTATCCCTCTCGTTCATTTTCATTCCTCCATTTTATTAATTTTCGTCAAAATTGCCAACTTCTAATGGCTTGAAGTTAGAAACTCCCGGGTCTTTACTTAAAACCCATAATCCCATCAAACTCCTGTCGGTACTTCTTGGGTATGGTTTTCTCGGTTCTCTCAAGAGCAGTTTGATTCTTTCGCCGACGCTCACCGGCAACTTGTTTACCGGTTACCGTAAGTCGTCGCAGTTCTTCGGCAGCTTTCGTTATTGCCTTTTGGTCTTTGTTAGCCTCGGCCTCAAGGTAGTTATCGATAGCGACTGCAACTTCGTCACGTTTGGATTTTAGTATGTCCTTTTCAATTCTGCCTATATCACTCTCCTCGGCTTCATCCACCAGTCGGAATCCAGCGGCCTTTAAAATTCGTTCATACATGGTATCATACGTCGTTTGAAGCCGGCCACGCTTACCTCTCTTCTCCCCTGCTATAGCCGCAGCCACGTCGCCTATAGCGGGTGATATAGCGGTTAGCGCACCCACCCCATCAAGCTCGAATGCTTTAATGCCAAAATTATATATTGTCGAACCACCAGGGCCGAACGCCGAAAAGAACCTCTCCCAAGCGGTTCTTGGCATATTACCAGCAGAACCAAAATCGCCAATACCAGTGCTCTTTGACACATCAACCCCATATTTCGGAATCGCACCTAACGCCCCGTACCATCCAGTTCTAACCACTCCTTTCATTAGCTCATTTACCTCCGGAATATCCTTAAAAAATTCGTCAGCCATTTTAAATGTGGCTTGTTTAACAATCAATTCATCGTCGTCGCCATCATACCCAAATGCTCGCAATATCCCGGCAACAACCGGAAGCATAAGCGCCTTAAATCCCGGAATACCCCATCCGCCAGATAGAGCCAAATACGGCAGCCAGAACCGAGCGTTTTGTCCTGCGTTCGGGCGCCAGGTCATCGGGTTAAGTAAATTCCCTTTGCCGAATAGAATTTCGCCAATCATTTCAAGCTGCTTTATAGGATATTTCATAAACTGTGCGGCCGTTTGCGTTACTGGACCGCCTGCACGTATAAACAGCGGCGTATCGGAGATAGCATAGTTTCCATTAACCTTTTGATTGATTTTTTCAGCATATTGCAGCGCCTCGCCATGAGACTGTCCTTCCTGCCTAAACCATTAGAGCCGCGCCGTTTTGCCAAAGAGTTTGCCAGTATAGCCAAAAAGGCTGGAGTAAATGTACACCGCCATGGATTGCGACATTCTGTGGCTTCAGTCTTAATTGACAATGGAGTTTCTGCTGCTGACGTAGCAGCGTTACTGGGGCATGCTGACGAAGCGTTTACATACAAGCAATATGTACACCCTCGAAAAGATGCAACAAAAAAAGCAACCTCTGCCATGAAGGCTGCTTTAAATCCGAAGCCAAAGCTTACATTTAAAAAATTAATCAAGGTAAAAAAGAGCAGGCGGAATAGCATCCGACTGCTCTCAAATACAGGAATTGCACCACTTTTGCACCATCTGAACCCACTCATTTTTGGCACCATAGCCCGCAACCCTTTAATTTTCCTGGAGCCGATAGCAGGATTCGAACCTGTGACCCTCTCATTACGAATGAGATGCTCTACCAGCTGAGCTATACCGGCAATTTGACAATATCATTTTACTCCCCGTTAAAGGAAAAGTCAATATTGGCAAGATTGGCTCGCTGACCAGCTCCATTCGGAAATTTGATCCACAAGGGTACGGATATTGGCAGAATTACCGAACAAATCGGATACCACATTACCATCAAGCTTACGGTTATTTACCATTCCCTGCATAATCTTTTCGACTTCCGCTAAAGCCAGCGGCCGGCGATACGGTCTATTTTCAGTCAGGGCGACAAACACATCGGCTACACCCACTATTCTGGAGCCCAGACGCAGCGAAGGCGCTTGTATCCGGAAAGGATAGCCTGAGCCGTCTAAGGTCTCATGATGAAAAGCCGCCCATTCGGCTACTGTTGAAAATCCGTCTATTTTCTCCAAGATGCGGTACGTATAGTATGGATGCTGCTTGATAATAGAAAACTCGGTACTGGTTAGCTTGCCCGGTTTTTCCAGGATTTCATTCGGTATAGCCAGTTTGCCCAAATCATGAAATAAACCCGCAATTTTCATTAGCTTGACTTCCTCCTGACTGTAGCCCTTGGCCTGAGCCAAAAAGGCCGCTACCAGGGAAACACTGCGGGAATGCATACCGGTGAAACAGCTGGTTCGGTCAATAATGGTGGCAAAAATTTCACCAATATTAACAACATCATCCATATTAAAGACCATTCGCCCATAGATATCAATCTGCCGGAAAAAGTTCTGATAATAATGGGGATTGGACAAATCCAGCCAAAAGCTTTCCTGGCGGGCAAATTCGTGCAGGGCCCGTACTAACTCGGGGTCGAAATAGCTGCCACTTAGTTCTCTAATAGCAGATAAAACGTCAGGACGCTGCTCGAATATGTAAATGTGGTCCTTGAGCAGTATCTCCAGGCGATCTGCCAAATTGATAATTCTGCTGGTTATAGGAATGGCTTTCCCGGCAAGGCCGGACGGATTGGAACCATCCCAGTTATCGTGATGATGGCGAATGGTTTCGGCCAGCATACTAAACTGCTGTGAATCCTTTAGCAGCTCATAACCGGTTTCGGCATGACGAAAAATATCTTCTCCGGCTTTAAAGGTAAGCAATCTTTTCTTCTCCGACCAGCTAGATACTGCACCAATATCATGCAGCAACGAAGCATATACTACGATTTGCCGCTGGCCTTCATCCAGCCCAATATGTTTAGCAATTTTGTTGGCAATGAGCGCTGTACGCCAGTGGTGCTGGGATAACCCGCCTGTCGAAAGTTCAAAGGCTACAGACAAAGCACATACTAAATTACTCGGGTGGATAGTAAACAGCAATTGGCTCGCTCCCTATAAAAAACTATCCGCGCCAACTAACTTTACGTCTCCTGTCGCGGATGATATAACCCTGCTCACTACACGTGCGCGTGTCTGTCTGACAGTTCAGCCTGTTTGGCAGAATTAAAGCGATCCTCGGTACTAAGGTATCCGGTTATCCGGCGTACCCGCTTAATCGGTGAACGCTCAACGGCTTTAACGATAATCTCTTCCCCTTCTATCTTTAACTGCACCTGGGCAAGTTCTTTATTCCGTTTCTTCCACAGCTGCAGTTCTTCAGCAACAATGGCCCTGATCTCCTCTTCCGTAATTTCTGAATCTGCCACAACATTTACCCCATTAATAATCATAGGTATCCCTCCATTGTTAAATAAGTTTAATTAAATATAGCAGTTATCCGGTAAAAATCCATAGCCACTTATTTTCAAGTCGCTATACCTTCCATTAACTAGCAATATACAACTTTCGACACCTGCCGGGAAACTCCTGTAAAGCCCGAACAAAAAACAAAAAGCCACCTGGGGGAAACAGCAACATCTCCCGCTAGTGTCAGCAGTCTTTGAACAGAATGAGACTGCTGACACTAGCGGCTACCGTTTTTCCAGGAAGCCGTTACATTTTGCAGCAATTGACCGCTGGCCGGACACCAAATCCGGCCATGTTTTTTTAATTCACCTTACCGGACATGGTTGGCAATGTCCAACGCTACATCAATAATCATATCCTCCTGGCCGCCAACCATTTTTCGCCGTCCTAGTTCTAGCAGAATATCACGCGTATCAACACCGTACCTGGCAGCCGCCCGCTCGGCGTGCAGCAGGAAGCTGGAATATACCCCGGCATAGCCGATCATAAGCGATTTGCCGTCCACCTGTACGGGATGAGTCATCCGCGGACGAACTAACTTGTCTGCGGCATCTGCCAGCTTATATAAATCGGCTCCCACAGGTATCTCCAACTTCCGGCACACAGCAACCAGCGCTTCTGCCGGCGTATTACCCGCACCGGCACCCAGACCTGCCAGTGATACGTCAATCCGCCCGGCACCGGCTTCGATGGCCGCAATACTGTTGGCCACTGATAAGGAAAGATTTTCGTGTGCATGGAAACCAACCTGTACTGCCGGTGACAAGGCTTCGCGCAAGGCACTAATGCGTGCGGTCACACCTGCGGGAGTTAAATTGCCGGAGGAGTCGGTGGCATAAACGCAATTAGCTCCATAGGATTCCATTAATTTAGCCTGTTTCACCAGTTCTGCCGGTGATATCATATGGCACATCATCAGAAAACCAACAGTGTCCAAACCGTTTTCCCGCGCAAAAGCAATATGCTGGGCCGAAACATCGGCTTCGGTGCAATGGGTGCAGACACGTACTGTTTTGATTCCGTATTTCATGGCAGCTTTCAGGTCATGGATGGTGCCGATACCGGGAATGAGCAGTACCGAAAGCTTAGCCTTCTTTATTTTTGAGGATACGGCTTCCAGATATTCAGCATCTGTATGTTTAGCCAGGCCATATTGCAGCGAATGTCCGCCCAGTCCATCACCATGGGTAACTTCAATAATATCCATGCCTGCTTCGTCAAGCGCCTGGGCAATAATGGCCATATCGTCGGTGGAAAACTGATGCGCCATGGCATGCATGCCGTCCCGCATGGTTACATCGGTTAAGATAATCTTGTGATTATTCATCCTTATCCCTCCTGTTTAACGCCAAAGCGCTCGGTTGCCAGCATTTCTGCAACACGCACGGCAGCGCAATTCATAATATCCAAATTACCCGAGTAGCTGGGGAGAAAATCACCCAATCCCTCTACTTCAATGAAAACAGTTACTCGCTTGCCATCAAACTGCGGTGGATGTTTAAGCCGGTAACCGGGTACATACTGCTGAACCTCTTTGACCATCTTTTCAATGGATTGGGCAACGGCCTGCTCGACTGCCGGGCCCTCTTGCTCCATCAGGCAGCGCACCGTATTGCGCATCATGATCGGCGGTTCAGCCGGATTAAGGATAATAATGGCTTTTCCCTGTTTGGCGCCGGCAACCTTGACTTGTGCCAAACCGGTTGTTTCGGTAAATTCGTCGATATTTGCCCTGGTACCAGGTCCGGCCGAACGGCTGGAAATGGTTGCAACAATTTCCGCATAATTTACAGGAACAATTTGATTCACGGCATAGGTAATGGGTATGGTAGCCTGCCCACCGCAGGTAACCATATTTACGTTGTCGGCCATTAATCCTGCCTGCATATTGACGGAGGGAATCACAAAAGGCCCTACTGCGGCTGGCGTCAAATCAATAGCGATCTTGCCAAGCTCACGGTAAACCGGCGCATTCTCGATATGAGCTTGCGCACTGGTGGAGTCAAAAATAATATCAAATAAATCGGCATGTTCGCGAACCCCGTCAATGCTTTTATGAGAGACGGCCAGACCTTCCTTCCCGGCCCGCTCCAAGCCTTGCGACTGCGGGTCAATGCCGATCATGACCGTTGCCTCCAGGACTTTGCTGCGCTTTAACTTATACATAAGATCTGTCCCGATATTCCCCGAACCCATAATAGCTGCTCGTACTTTTTTCAAGGTTGTCGCCTCCAAACATTTAGATTGAAACAGAGCTTGCCTCAGACTGCTGCTTCCCTTGCGGACAGTTTCGGCAAAATAACTTTTAATGAATTCTACATTATCAAACTTAATTCTTAAATTTTGACAGACGATTACCAGCTGTCTATGTTGGTTTAGATTTACGGTCTGTAGCCTAACCTGCGGGAAATCTCGGCGGCTGCCTGCCGTACAATACCGACCAGTTCTTGCATGCGCTTTTCATCCAGCCTGGCGGAAGGTCCTGCCACACTAATGGCTGCCACAGCGTTGCCGGTGTGATCAAAGACTGGTGCAGCAACACAGCTAAGCCCGATTTCGTTCTCTTCTTTGTCAAAGGCATACCCCTGCTGCCTTACTTGCCGCAGATGTGCAAGCAGCTCTTCCCTGCTGCCGATACTATGCTCGGTTACTTGCCGCAAAACAGGTGGAATGAGCTCACACAGCTCAGCATCACTCTTATTGGCCAGCAGGACTTTGCCAACACCGGTGACATAAGCCGGAAAGCTCATGCCAATGGAGGTAAATACCTGAAATGACCGGTTTGAGGTACATTTATCAATATAAACAACGTCAGTGCCCCGCAGAATGACAAGATGCACGGTTTCACCTACCTGGGCAGCCAGGTCCTGTATTACCGAACCGGCAACTCCCCGGATCTCCAACCTGTCCAATAGCCGGTTGCTCAGAACCAGCAGATGCATTCCCAGCCGGTATTTGCCTCTTTCCTCATCTTGCTCAACCAAGCCATAATGCTTGAGGGTATTTAAAATTCCATGCACGGTACTTTTATTTAAATTAAGCTCGTTTGCAATCGCCTGTAACGTAAGTTCCGAATTATTACCGTTAAAGCAATTTAAAATCTGAATGGCCCGCTCGATGGACTGAACCATAACACCTTGTTGCGCCACATCATCTTCTCCTTAAGCATTTTTTGCTTACCTGACAATCCTTGCTTGGGATGAGAATTCGTGGCCCTTAAGATATTTCCTCCTTTTTGGGCTTCGGCTTTCTTACTTAATGTAGCGGCTTCCCCTCCCTCGCGTTCTACATTATAGAATATCGTTCTCGTTGTGGTGTTAATTGATACATTCGCTAAACTTCTATAAATTCCTTGCTGACATTTTCCTTTCCGAACATTTTTATAGCATGCGGTTATTCTCTACGCTCTGATCAATTGAAGTATGTCACTAGCAGCTTCATACGGATCTTGAGCAGCAATAATTGCCGACACCACTGCGACACCAGCTATGCCTGTTTCCATAACTGGCTGAACATTACTCCTATTAATTCCGCCAATAGCAACAACCGGAATCCGTACCTGTTCCTTAATGGATTTTAATGCCGCTAAACTCACACTATCGGCATCATCCTTGGTATTTGTGGGAAAGACGGCTCCTACGCCCAGATAATCAGCCCCTTGCTCCTGCGCCAGTAATGCTTCTTCCAGAGTTGACGCAGATACGCCAATAATTTTGTCAGGTCCCAAGAGACGCCGTGCCACTGCTAGCGGCAAATCTTCCTGCCCAATATGCAGCCCGGCGGCGTCTACCGCTAACGCAATATCTGCCCGGTCATTGACAATAAGTGGTATACCATATTTGTCGGTAATACTTTTTATCCTGGAGGTCACTTGAAAAAATTCTAGGGTTGACAGATTTTTCTCCCGCACCTGCACTACCGTAGCTCCCCCCTGCAGTGCCTGCTCCACGGTTGCCACAAGGTCCTTGCCGCCAAGACAATCCCTGTCGGTTACTAAATATAAGGAATAATCCACATTATTGTTATGCATTTGAAATTCTGCCACCTTTCGTGATTAATTCCGGTGTCATCGCCCACACCGCGTCAAACAATCGCATCCGGAAGGTTCCAACCCCTTCGCCGGCCTGCAGGGATTGCTGCGCAATCTCCCCGGCCATTCCCATAGTCATTACTCCCGCGGCAGCTCCGGTAAAGCAATCGCCGGTTGCGCCGCAATAGCAGGCAATTAAAGAGGTCGCCATACAGCCGGTGCCTGTTACCTGAGACAAGATCGCATGACCGTTGTCAATACGGCACACCCGCTCCCCTGCGGCAATAATATCCTGCTTGCCGGTGATGGCAATTACACAGCCAAGTTTCTGCGAAAGCTGCCTGGCCACCGTTTCCCCGCCGGCCTCGTCGGCAACAGAATCAACCCCTTTAATACCGGCATCAAGTCCGGCGATAATTTTGATTTCCGACATATTACCGCGAATGACAGAAGGCCCGACCTCCTGAATAATCTTCTTTGCCGTGGCGGTACGCAGGGCTGTAGCCCCCACCCCCACCGGATCAAAAACAATGGCAATGCCCTTTTCCCTGGCCTTTTTACCGACAGCCATCATGGATTCGATGTTCCGGGAGTTTAAGGTTCCGATATTTAATACCAGAGCAGACGCGAACGAAACCATTTCTGCCACTTCACCGATGTCATCAGCCATAACCGGCGAAGCGCCGATGGCCAAGGTTATGTTGGCACAATCATTTACCGTCACATAGTTGGTAATGTGATGGACTAAAGGCTTTTTTTCCTTCAAGGTTAAGAGGCTATCGGATATTTTTTGCAGGATTTCCATGTTTGCGTATACCCCCATACAATTCTATATAATACTGCTGTAATCACCATGACCGGAATAGTGGCTCCGAAAACAAAGTCCAGCGTAATAAATTGATAATACATTCCTACCCCGAGTGCCCAAACTATCAGCGCGCCCCAATTAACAAGCATCTCATCCTGTACTTTGCGATTTTTAATAATAAAATACTCTGTCAGCAAAACGGCAAACAGGGGAGCAAAAACAGAGCCGATGGCAATAAGGAAATTCTCATACTGTTCAATATTAACCCAGAGAGCTATGATGGTGCCAATCACTGTCATAACCAGGGCTACCCGTTTTTCATCAAATTTGGGAAAGACATTGCCAAAACTGACCCCTGCGGAATAGGCGTCCAGAAAAGTAGTGGTTACTGTTGCCAGGATAATAATCCCCAGGGCTGATAAACCAAGATTGGCTGCCAGCAGCATGGCCGAGGGTTCCGGGTTTCCGGCAATAATGGCGGCTCCCAGACCAATGATATACATCCAGCAACTACCCACAAAATATCCCAGACCACTTCCCCAGGCCGCACTGGCTTTACTTTTGGCAAAACGGGTATAATCCGCAATCAAAGGCAGCCAGGAAAGCGGCATAATAACACTTAATTCTACAGCCTGGCCGAAAGACATGCCCCCGGCAGGCGGCGCCAATAACGCGGTACTGTCTTTAAATACAACACTGCTTAGCACCACAGTAATACCCAGCAGGAGGAACACAGCTAACATATTGGCTTTCTTGACCCCGCCTTCCCTTCCCAGTATGATCCACAGGAAAACTAAGCCACCAATGCCGATACTCCATAAAGACAGCTGATCCAAGCCCCACAGCAGTTTACTAATCTCATTGGCTGAACGGGCGGCTGCAATAATCATAACTGCCGTCCAACCCAGCAATTGCAAAACATTTAATACCGAAAATAAATAGGAGCCATAGGTACCAAAAGAAATCCGGGTAGATACCAGCGCCGGTATTCGCTCTTGGGTACCAATCCAACCAGCCAGCACCAAAATCCCCGTCCCTGCCACATGCCCAAGCACAATCGCAGCCACCCCGCTTTGAAAACCGAGCGGAGCCAAAAGCCCGCCTGTCAGTATCTCAGCAATGGATATAGCGGCCCCAAACCACAAAAATAAATAATGCTTAAAACCTAATGTATTATCCTCACTCATAATCCAACCCACCTGCCTTTACAAGAATTGCAGAAATAATGGATTCCAATAACAGGTCGCCCACGGAAAAGGAATGCGGTTACTTTAAAAAATTAAAAGCACATCCGTCAGGATGTGCTTGCAAAGTATTGTAACATCCCTACGCTGGCATTACCCAGATCAGGTCAAAGGGTCATAGATTTGATCAGATCTATCTCTCAGCCGGCCTTTCCAGCTCCCCTATAAAACACGCCTATTCTCTTTTTCCATTTTATAGTAACACATCTGTGTACTATTTTCAATAAAAAGTTCAGGAGCTTGGTGGTAGCCGCTTCAAACCGGTTTGCCTTTCAAGCAAGGCTCTGTCTCCATATCCATATAAATGAAGTAGCCGCACCCCGAGGGCTGCGGCTACTGCGGCACATTAATCTGACGCTCCGGCACCAATGGCAATTCCGATCAAAAGAGCTGCAATTTCGCGCAATGCATTGTCATGCCGGTCTTTTTCCTGCCTTTGGCGCTCCCGCCATTCACGCTCGCTTTCATGAGGCCGCTGTTTCATTTCCCGCTCATGACGTTCGTTTTCCTGGCGTTTCCGTTCATCATGTTTGCGTTTCTGCTCGTCATGCTTACGCTTTTGTTCATTGTCATGGTCGTGGCGGTTATCACGCTGATGATACGCCATTCGGTTAGAACCATTATTATGTATAGATCCAGGTGCCGCAGCAGCTACCGACGAAAACATGCCAACTTGCAATAAACCGACCATGGAATATATGATTGCCTTTTTCGCCACAAACTTCATATGAACCACTTCCTCTTATTATTATGCTTTAATGATAGCATCCACTTTTTTGATTTTTATTAGAAAATACTGGCTGAAAATAAAAAAAGCCGTTTACCTTAAAAAGGCAAACGGCCCAAAAATTTAATATTTTATACGAACACGTCACACCCCTTAAGCAAGGGCAGAAGTAAGTTTAGCTCCTAATTCTTTGCATTTAGCAAGACCTGCGTCATCAGGAGTACTTTGAACTGTCAACCCGTCGTCCACCAACACAACACCGAGTTTCTTCATCCGCTCCATCCAATCTCTCATCCATTGTCCGTCGCCCCAATCGTAAGATCCGAACAAAGCTAATGGTATGCCGGATAAGCTTTGCCCCTCCAGGGATTGAATGAATGGCTCCATCTCGGATTCTTCCAGAACTTCATCCCCCATGGAAGGGCATCCAAGAGCAACAGCATTGGCACTAAGCACATCCTCAATCGAAGCCTTATCAACAGAAGTTAACTGCACGGTAACTCCATCCAAGCCGGCCCCTGCCGCAACTGCTTTCGCCATCTCCTCTGTATTGCCTGTGCCACTCCAGTAAATAACCACTACTTTTTTCATAATTCATCCCTCCATATATTTGGGCCTCAGGTAAAAATACCCAGCCTTGTTCCACGCTATTTGATAACTTGCGGTTCATCAGACTCCCAATTATTTTGTTATTGAAAATAATTCTCAATAAATTGTCGAAAAAATAAGCCTGCGCAGGCTTTTGTTAATAATGCACTTAATTGAGATGCGGCTAGACTATCTTCCATTAATAAGCCACTTGCAGCAGCCGGAAATCTTAAAACGGTGTAGTCATCGCCAGAGACAACTATCATCCCATCGAGTGATAACAATTCTCATTTGTATATTACCATTATTTGAAATTGCTGTCAATAGCAATATAAAATTTAAATTTCTCCGGCTGCCTTATTCCTGTATTCCTGAATTTCAGCAGTTAGTTTATACTCATTCTTTTTCAACTCAGCAAGAAACCCGTTCATAACTTTTGAAAAACTACCACTATTAGCATCAAATGCAGTTTCTGAATACGTTTTCCGGGCCTCCGGCACCATCTGCTTGGTATCATAGCTAAAAAGCGGCGTATTATTAGCCCCATAGAGTGCAAACACCGAATACCGTTTTAGCAGTTGTCTCATATCTTCTATTTTGGCAGAATTGGCATATTCTTTAATAAACTGTTCCTGCGTCTTTGCCCGCTTAATTATTTCACTCCAGCTTATCATCAGGGCTGCATCTTTAACCGGGGTTTTATCTGATTCAACAGCCATAATATCAATGTACGCAACAATATCCTGGGATACGGCGTTCCGATACTTGTTGTAGAAGGCATAATCAATAACAGGAAAGTACATTCCTTCGGCTGTTTCTATCTTGAAGCCGCTGCTTTGGGTCTCTAGCAATAAATCTCTCGCTTCTTTATTTTCAATGCTACTGATAGCCTGGCTTGTCAAACCATTTTTATAGCTTTTTGCCACTACCTTTTGGACTGCTTCATTATCGCCAAACTTATCTTGCAGTTTTGGCAGCTTCTCTTTCTGCACTGTTTCAAGCCCAATAATCATCGTTGCTGCACCGGCTTGCGATACGGCAACTATATTGCCGTCAATATACTCAATTATTTCCGGAACAGTGACCTCTGTTTTTTGGCGCAGTGCATTAAAGTTATCGATAACCGCTTTTTCTTTGACTGCCGCAGCCTGAGAGGCTTGTTGCCCAGCAGGTTCCGGTGATGGTGCACTACCGTTATTCGCACAGCCCCCTACCGCCAAAACGAATATAAGAATCAGGCTGATGTTTGTTATTTTATGTATAAACTTTTTCATGCCAAGCTCCTTTCATGCAGTAAATTTTTTTCTCATACTTAGTTTAACGTTTCAGCGATTGTTAGGTAACGCAACTAAGCAATAATTATCAATCAGTATTAGATAGTATTGCCACCCAGGCTATGCAATAGTCTGAACGGTCCTATTCCTCACACTCATTATCACCAGGTTTTTCCCCTCTTGATAAATGCTGCTAAAGCAAAAAAAGCTGCGCTAAACTTGTTAGCACAGCCCTATTCGTTACTATTATTTATTTGTTCGCAGTGTTTACTACATATTTTTTGTCGTTACCAGGGCAGCCATTCCTCGGCAAACAGCGGATATTTCTCAGCAATCCCGGCCACTTGCCGGCGAATCTTTGCCAATACTTCAGGCTGATTATGATTTTGCAACACTTTCCCTACTAAAACGCCGACCTCATACATCTCGGCTTCCTTCACACCACGTGTGGTTAAAAACGGGCTGCCGATGCGTATTCCACTAGATACATTGGGTGGCAAAGCATCGAACGGAATCATGTTTTTATTGGTGACAATCCCAACCGAGTTCAAGATATCCTCCGCCTCTTTGCCTGAGGGAATCAGGGGGGTAACATCAGCCACAATAAGATGTGTATCCGTACCGCCGGTAATTAACCGCAACCCCTGCGACAAGCAGCCTTGCGCCAGCGCTTGTGCATTCAAAAGGACTTGCCTGCTGTAAAGCTTGAACTCCTCAGACATACACTCCTTGAACAGCACGGCCCTGGCGGCAATCATGTCCATTTTCGGGCCACCCTGAATGTTCGGAAATACCGCTCTGTCAATTTTGTCGGCCAATGCCTGGCGGCAAAGAATAACGCCACAACCACGCGGTCCCCGCAGTGTTTTTTGCGTCGAAAAACTAACCACATCGGCGTGCGGCACTGGTGACGGGATAACCCCGGCGGCAATTAAGCCGACATCATGGGCACAATCAACCCACAAAAATGCCCCCACTGATTTGGCAATTGCAGCAAATCCCGCATAATCAATCAAGCGCGGATAAGAAGATGCACCGCAAATGATCATTTTGGGATTGTGCTGCTGTGCTAATTGTTTAACTTCCTCCAGGTCAATGCGTTCAGTTTCCTGGCTTACTCCATATTGAACAACATTGAACATCTTCCCACTGACATGAAAAGCCGCACCATGGCTCAAATGCCCGCCATGACTTAAACTCATTGACAAAATGGTATCCCCTTGCTTCAAAAGCCCATGCAAAATAGAAATATTGCCGATAGTCGCATTTGCGGCCTGCAGATTAGCATGCTCGCAACCAAATAACTGCTTGAGTCTTTCTATCGCCAAATTTTCAACTTCATCGGCAAATTCACAACCGCCGACAAAACGCCTGCCCGGATAACCTTCCGTATTCTTATTGGTAAAAACACTGCCTTCCAGGAAAGTCGCCAGAGGAGACGCATAGTTTTCTGATGCAATCAGGCCAAGCGTGTTTCTTTGTCTGTCTTCTTCCTGTTGGAGCAGCCTAGCCATGACTGGATCAAACCGTTCCAGCATTTGCAGTGTTGTCTCTTTTTCCATAAAAATACCCTCTTTTCTTTTTTGTTATTTTGGTAATGCGGCACCGAAAATAAAAAAGACCAAGAAGAGTGAGCTGTACTCACACATCTTGGTCTTAAATATCTCGGTAAATGAAGAATATTCACATACCAATAGATAAGACTATATTTAATTTGTATGTATCGTAACACAATTGTCTGAGAATTGCAATTACTTTTTTAGAGGATATTTTTCTTAACCATCATGTACCGGTTGTGCGCATCCTTTAACGCGACAATTAATGTTTTTTGCACCAGGCCGAAAAACCGCTGCTGGATATCCCGCACCATACCGTCAATCCCAGTGGCTAAGTTCTGTCCAATCAACAGTGACCGGATAAAATCCTGCGTCATGGTCCTGACGGTATTGCAGGTGACGTCTACAATAAGATCTGTCTCTGTATCAACAATAAAACTTAGAAAGAATACATTATAGACAGTAGAAATGGCATCTTCCTTACTTGGCTTTGCCTGTCCGGTGATAAAAATTGTATTCGGTGCATAGTCCATATTGCCCCACTCCCTTTCGACTACTCAAACACCGTGAAATAAGGCTTGTCCGTCAGCCTTCGCTTCTCGGCAGTATTGGTCTGCATTACCTGCTTGATTATAGTATATGGGTTTTACCTGTAATCATCAATATAATCAGGCAAGGTTTGTCCCGGGAGGGATGCTGAGTCTCTGCTCATGACGGCTTGGCAGAAACCGGGAAGGAGACTGCCACCAGTTACCTGCCAGACAGCTGTAATCTACTCTTGCTTCCTTTCCAACGCACTGGCAATCCGTTGTAATGCTTTATTTATGCCGCCCAGTTGCATTAATGTGTAAATAACCACGCCAGCGTACAAAACCATAAAGATCATCCCAAACGGAAAAAATCCATCATCTATCATCATTATTATCACCCCTCATATAGCTTAATCTATATGCTATGGAGTTATGCATAAAAATAAGCCCCCGGGAAGGCCCTCTTTGTCTTGCATTTGCCGTGCACTACGGATTTACTGATGCAGCAGGGAAAAACAACTATTGGTAGAATACCTTGGGAAATCAGTTATTTGCTGAGTTTAGTTATCAAAGCAAGCCACGATAGAGACGTTTATTTAGATAATATAACGATAAAGAAAGTGAATGAAAGCCAATGATTCAACACAGGCAAACGTTAAAAAATATAAGTTTTATACTTTTATTTATATTATTAATTATAGGATTAAGTAACTCTTCTCACGCAGCAAGCAATATATTCTTAACAGAAGAAGAACGGGCTTATATCGCGAAAAAGGGAGTAATAAAAGCGGTATCGCTTGACGGAGTAGCGCCAATACAATATTCAGATAAAAACAAAGAAGTACAGGGCATCTCCAAACGTGTGCTCCAGGAAATATCAGCAATAACAGGTCTTACATTCGAGTATACGTTATATGGGTCTTTACGTGAAGTGTTTGAAAGTAATGCAGAGATTGCTTTTGGTATACCCAATAATTATGCGCCCCCTGACATGATATTGTCTAAACCATATTTACGAAGCGAAACAATACTATATATAAATGCCGCGCAAGATCCCAATAACCTTGATAACAAAATATATGCTGCGGTAAGAGGAAGCGCACTTCCCAAAGGCATAAAAGAAGAAAATTCTATTTACTTTGAGACAAGAGAACAAAGCTTAGATGCCGTAGAAGCCGGAAGAGCTGATTATGGCTATGGTAATGCATATTCAGTAGCATTTTATACACTGCAAAATGGCTATAAAAATTTAGTTACAATTCCTAAAGGCAAAGAAGCAAGAGCATATTGTATTGGCTTTTTTCATGAAGATGAGATACTAATCTCAATTATTAATAAAGCACTGAGTGAGATTGGTGAAAATCAATTGCAAAATCTGGTGTTAGATGTTGCAGCACAAGTTGAAAGAAAAATTACTTTTTCAATGGTTATAAATAGGTATGGCAAAGAAATTACTTTTATCATTATTGGAGTCTTGAGTATCTTGCTATTTGCTATTACTTCCAATGTTAAAGCAAATAAGACTCTAAGAATGAATAATCGCCGCTATGAGGTCTTGTCTGAAATCTCCAACGAGTACCTGTTTGAATATTTTACAAAGACTAATCGCTTACAGTTGTCAGAAAGCTTTATTCAACAAATAGGAACTCAAGAAAACCTTAATGAAGCTAACAGGATACTAAAAAACATGTTAGCCAATACTGCTGCGGATAGGCAATATTTTGAGATTAAGCTTCCGCTTGCCAATGGCGAAGTAGGTATATTCAAGGTAATACACCTGAGTGTAAACGACGACAATGGAAATTTAGTTTCCATTATTGGCAAAGTAGTTAATATTAGTGATGAAGCTGCGAAAAGGGAAGAACTAGCCAACAAAGCGTTATTAGATGGCTTAACAGGTTTATATAATGCTATAACAACTAAGGAACTCATTCAAACCGCGATATGCAGCCGTCAGGAAAAACAACGGATTGATGCATTTATCCTGATTGATTTGGACTATTTCAAGGATATTAATGATACGCACGGGCATTTAGCCGGTGATAACGTATTACTCCAGCTGGGAAAAGTCTTGAAACAATCATTCAGAACCACTGATATTATTGGGCGAATTGGCGGTGATGAGTTTTGCATATATATGCCAAACATCCCTTCGCTCGATTTTGTTAAAACAAGATGCCAGAAAGTGAGCACACTAATCAATACAGCAATAGAAGATATACCAGTAACAATTAGTGTTGGCATAACATTAGTGGATCAGGATATGGGATATGAAGAGATCTTCAAAAGCGCAGACGAAGTTCTGTATCAAGCAAAGCGAGATGGCAGAAACCAAATTGTTGCTTGGGTGGAAAAATAATATAAAAAATTGCTGCGAGTCCAGGGTTAGCGTATTCATCCTTTAGAGCCTCTGTTTGACCAATAAAAGTTCCTTATCGGCGAGTTGGTAAGAAGATTCTTCTGTTCGGCCATACAGCCCTGACACGCATATAAGCTACCGCGTTATATACAACATCTTCAGATTGAATTCAATTTCATCAGGCTCGGCTTGCTTAATCTGTACATGACGAAAAGAATCTGACAAGATTGATGTAATCTCTTTCTTCTTCTCATCACTCATTCTAGAGCCGAAAATAACCTCTTTGACTGCATTTGCAGGAAATTGAAAGAGGTGAATTGAGTAAGGGGAAGCCTGAATGATTTTACTTGCTTCTTGTAGTGGGCGAATAATTCTCCATTCTTGTTCATAACTCCATTGAGTACTTTTTACCAGAAACATATCAGTACCTGACATTTCTAGCATGGGTAACGCCGGGCGTTTTTCACGATATTCAATTTTACGCAGATGACGAAATTCACCCTTCAGTCCTTTCTCCTCATGAAAGTAAAGATTATTTGCATCAAAACCAATTACAAATCCTTCGTGACTTGCAGCGTAATGAGCCCACATTAATAGATTATCCTGTTTCTCGGTAAGAGACAAAATTCCTATCTTATCGTTAAACCCTTCATCTAACATTTTTCGAACCATTGGGGCGTTAGACTCTACTATTTTGTGAAATAATGCTTTGGCATTTTTCCTTAGTTCTTCTTGGGCTTTTTTATAAAACATGTCAAAAGACATCATAGCTTGAAACTCTCTCGGTAGTTCGTCATATTTCTCTCGTAGCACTTTAGGCATAAGCTCATCAAAAGCGTTATACACTTCTTGCTCCTCGGAAAGCTTACTAATGTATGGCTTAACTTCAAATGGATCATTAAATGCTCCAGGTTGCGTATATCTAACCATACAATTCTGAAGAACGTCTATTCTATCTGGGGTAAGGTACTTATATAGTATCATAGACTCCTCCTAATACTTTAATTGCCAAAACAATATAAATACATATATTTACATATGAACCGATAAAATCCTGCCGCACTGTAAAATAATAACCACCCACCAGAAAACCCGGTAGGTGGCTATATCTAACCTTTTAGAACTTTTATAGCATTCCTAGCTAACAAATCACACCTATTATTCTTCTCATTATCGCTATGACCTTTTACCTTTACCCAACTAACGCTATGGATATTTAATAATTCTATCAACCTGATCCACAAATCTTGATTCTCAACAGGTGTCTTTTTACTAGTTTGCCAGTTATTCTTTTGCCATTTGTTAACCCAATTATCAGTAAATGCCTTACACACATAGGCACTGTCTGTATATATTACAACTTCACATGGCCGCTTTAATGTCTCTAATGCCTTAATTGGCCCTGTCAATTCCATCCGGTTATTAGTAGTATGCGATTCATTGCCGGACAATTCTTTTTCTATGCTTTTATATATAAGTATTGCTCCCCAACCACCAGGGCCAGGGTTGCCACTACAGGCACCATCGGTATATATTTCAACGCTATCCATGCTAAACTCCTTAATCATTAATGCTTCAAAAACGATCCTAAGTATTACTTTGCGGCTAAACTTTTCAATGTGTTTATTTTTCCGGCTTCGTAATATCAACAACTAATTTTTCCGACTGATAAACGGAATAAACTAACTCATGCCATTGTACAGCCGATAAGTAGGCCTGCCTTGATTCAATCATGTATCCAATAATTTTCAAAGACTTTCCAGCTATAAAGATAACAATAGACAAAATTCCATTGCTGACCATTAAACTAACATTGCTATCTGCTGGTATAGCTAGTGCTATCTCAAGAAACTCAGCTCGATAAACTGCGATTTTCACTGCCAGGGACAACAAATTGTGTGTTAATCCATAATGGAATTTATAATTTTTCGAAAGTCTCCAATAAGCCTCGGATTATCATACAATAAAGGTTGCTTTTCCCACAAGTATTTTGTAAATTCTATCTCAAATGCTTTGTTATAAGCAGTTTGATGTTCTAATGTTTTTTCCCCAATTGAAATTTGAAAATGGCTTTGCTACATGATGTTAGATACGCATGCTTCTATCTCTTTTATTTCATCTATGTTATTTAGTAGCTTGGGACTACAAAAGAAATATTCCTTAATGTACTTCATCTACCCACCTCTACCAAGTTTTTCTATAGACAATACACAATTCCTGCAAGATATCACACTATAAATTGTACAATTGCTAAAATGAGCAGTCGGCAGGAAGCATCCCGCTGACCAGGTATTACTTTTTAAAAGAACCTCTCGGCAACCTTTAGAATGACTCTGATATCTGTTCGACCATAAATACATTTCTATCATTTGCCTGCCCCATTAGATCCAAGTATAAAGAAAGTGCAGTAAGCAAAATTAATATATTACATGTCTGAATCTCAGTAAGATCTGAAGTATCCCTAAGATTGATTAAATAGGGAGAGTCTTCGTGAGCAATATATTTTTCAATAGAGTTGACAGATACATGAGTATCATCAAAGTAAAGCCGATATACACTTTGATATATTATTTCGAGATTTGCCCTTTTGGTTAATTGTTCGATTGGTTCTATATCACTTATCAGTCCATTATCTTTTTTAGCCTTTACCTCATCTCTCATTTGCTCGAAATGGAGAAGCAAGGGGACGCAAAATCTGCTTCGTAACAACACTTGATTTTATAATTTCTGGAGGGAGACTGGGGTCTGACACGATAGAAGCAAAATGTACGTCCCCACGCTTCCGTCTTAGGTAGCGTGTAAAAATGCCCCGTTAGCACGCGACCCAAAGTCCTTTTTGCCCCTATAAAAGAAAAAATCCGTAGGCTATAAACCTACGAATTTACTGAATTTCCTGGAGCGGGCAACGAGATTCGAACTCGCGACCCACGGCTTGGGAATTGGTCAAATGGAGTTTTACACCACCTAACCAGTCCCTAAGGTTCTAATGAAATCAGGATTTTCCAGGTTCAGAAGAATTATCTTTTCCTATCAAATCTAGCCCGTTTTATTGCGTTTTGTCCCGCAGATTGTCCCGCAAAATAATCCTAAATTAGTAGCTACGTTACTTTATATTATACATGTCATACCTTAACAAAAAGCCCCTGAGAACCTTCTACCTTACTTTGTATACTTACTCTTGATATTAAGCTCGTTAAGCTGCTAACCTTTCAACAACATACTGAGAACCTTCTATCTTACTTCGTGTACTTACTCTTGATATTAAGCTCGTTAAGCTGCTAACCTTTCAGCAACATACTGAGAACCTTCTACCTTACTTTGTATACTTACTCTTGATATTAAGCTCGTTAAGCTGCTAACCTTTCAACAACGTACTGAGAACCTTCTACCTTACTTCGTGTACTTACTCTTGATATTAAGCTCGTTAAGCTGCTAACCTTTCAGCAACATACTGAGAACCTTCTACCTTACTTTGTATACTTACTCTTGATATTGAGCTTGTTAAGCTGCTAACCTTTCAACAACATACTGAGAACCTTCTACCTTACTTTGTATACTTACTCTTGATATTGAGCTTGTTAAGCTGCTAACCTTTCAACAACATACTGAGAACCTTCTTAACGTTTCAACCAAAAAACTGTTTACTCAACTATTAATTCATAGTACTGATTAGGGTCATTCCTATTCAAAGCCACTCTCCGTATAAAACCTTTTGCTGCTAACTCTTCTAACACTTTTCTACTTACATTAGTACTTCGTTCAATTATCTTTGCCAACTCTTTTGTAGTTACTTTCCCACGGCTATACATAATCTCCAATGCCTGTTTATGATGAGACGGCAGACTATTCCACTCACTGCTCACCAGAGTACCAATCCGTTCTTGCCGCCGATTCCTTCTCATAAATACATTATTCTTCAGAGTAAGCAGTACCGACTGATTATTTGGTTCATCATAAATAGGCTCATCTAAAAAGAATGACTTCATCTCCTCATAAATACGCTTAACTCCTTCACCAAGTTCTTTAACCCAACCAAACTCAGTAAGAACTCTAGCAATTCTCGGATTCCTAGAATACCTGACCTCCCGAATATTCGATGTAGTAACAATGTTAGGCAGCTTGCCAGGACTCACTATCTCCATTCTATCGTCAAACAATAGAATCTTTATATCATCGCCTTGTATGTTATAAGCTCTATGTGTAACAGCATTTACAATGCCTTCTTGCCAAGCAAACGCAGGGTACTCCGGAATAGAAACAAACTTGCCATCCAGAGGATTGAGAGCTGTAAACGTCCGCAACTGGCTTTGAACCAAACTGCGTGCGGTTTCTATCTGCTTAACCAGAGGCCCTTCAATATATTCTTGTTTAATAATATTCATGCTCGTACCGACTTCTGCTTTTCCGCCTTCATACCGGATGAAACGAATACGGGCATTCGGAAGATAGGCACTTGGATATTTAGCAAAAAGCAATACCCCAGCAATTGTAATTAACGGTCTGTCTGCACTTCGCTTTGCTAAACCTCTGGCATAAAGGATTTGTAGCAAATCGTCTCCCTGAAAATTCACTGCCTTTTTATATTCGCTCAATAATTCTTCATCCAAGTCTTCCCAGCGACAGTCCTCAATCACGTTATCTTCAAAAAGACGTTCACCTTTGTCATACTCCAAGCTTAAACGCTGTTCAAAGGAAAGCTTCTTACTCTCATCACCAACCCGCAGGAAAACTTCATCCGCGCTATTTCTATGGACCCTATCTGAGCTGGCTTCAATATGGAGGAAGAGCAACCGGTCACTATTTCCATTATTCTTAATTACATCAACAAATTCAGGAGTATACCTAACCGAAGGAATGCATTTTTCAAAACCACACTGTATAAAATCATTAATTTTTACATTACCCTGTGCATCAATTCCTTCGATAGCTCTATCTTTAATTCCTATGGCTATCGTCCCACCATCGGCATTAGCAAACGCGATGACAGTCTCGGTTAACTTTGCTATGGATATAGAGGCGGACTTCCTATCAAAGTATTGGCTCTCGACACCAGGGGTAAGTAGAAATTCCATAGTTAAGTTTGTATTATATTTTGACAACATCCATCTCACCTCATCCTGAATAAAGATAATCTAATTTACATTATATACCAAAAAGGTTTAATAATACAGCATACACCATCAATTAGTATAAACAATTTTAGGTACATCTAAAATCATTATACTATAAAAAAGGAACCACCCCAAGGAATGGCTCCATTTAGTACAATTACGCAGCATCACGCCGTTCTTCCGGTATGCAGACAGAAGTCTGCACACCAACCGAATAGCCTGTAGATGATTCACGAAAAAGACCTTCTAGTGCCTTAACTGCAGTGTCTTGCATATCTGGTAATAAGTGGCTGTATGTATCCAATGTCATCGTGACTGTACTGTGACCAAGCCGCTCCTGTACAATTTTAGGATTTATCCCTTCCAGGAGAAGCAACGTGGCATGTGTATGGCGTAAGTCGTGAAATTTGATACTGCGGTCAATACCTGCGTCTACTAGCATTGCCTTGAAATGCCGTGTAGTAAAGTTGCTGGTATCTACCGGCCTGCCAAACATATTCGCCACCACAAAATTATTATTTTCGTATTTATCACCAAGTTGCGCTATTTGCTCTTCCTGCCATGTTTTATAAATTCGTAATTCTTCAGTAACTTTGTCAGGTAAGGGTATCTGTCGCTTAGACTTTTGGGTTTTAGGTTCTTGCAGCCATTGTCCGGTAACAAGTTTGCGCCCGGTTATTAGTGACCGCCTGACAAAAACTACACCTCGCTCCAAATCAACACAATCCCATTGCAGACCAAATATTTCACCAAGCCTCATACCGGTTGATAGTGCCAATAATATTACGATATATGGAACTTGACCTTTTTGCTTAGCAACACAAAGTAACGCCGTCACCTGCTCTTTCGTCATAAGGCATATCTCTTTCTTGGTTAGTTTAGGCGGAATCGTATCTTTTACTACATTTCTTATCACCAGCCCTGCCTTAACGGCTTGTTCAAGGGCCATACTTAAGTATCTTCGAGTGGCTTTAACTGTACTTGTTGAAATACCATTTCCATTCTTTCCTCCCTCATTTAATAGCTTATTTAGTAAGCGTTGGACATCCGGAGATTTCAGTTTTCCAATCTGAACATTACCTAGTTGTGGCTTCACATAACATCGCAAACAGCCTTCATACTTATCATACGATTTAACCCGAACTTTTTGTTTAACATAATCTTGTAACCAACGTTCTAGCCACTCCCAAAGTGTAGTTTTGTCGGTACCCGGCAGCAAACCACCCTCCAAATTCTCCAGCCATTGTTGACCAATTTTTAAAGATGCAGCCTTTGTCTGCGTTCCTTTGAGCTTTTTGCGTTTCGTTTCACCAGTCATGGGGTCTTTGTAGGTAACTTTAACAAAATAACATTCTCTTTTTCTATCCCATTCCAGAGTGCCTTCCCCATGACCACGATGTGAACTATTTGCCATGTTATTCCCTCCTATCCCAAATAATGTCTGACTAAGCACCTTGTGTGCATGCCTCATTAAGCAGACTGTCAACATACCACGACGGAACAAATACTCTTTTGCCTACACGCACCGACGGAATAACGCCTTTTTTTACAGCCGCATATATCCCTGCTCGGCTCATGGGAATTGGTCCTCCATTTTTTCTTAACAGTTCCGGTAATTCGTAAAGTGTTTTGTTGATTGACATGTGTACATTCCTCCTAATTAATCTTATAAGAGATGCGCAGTGTCATCTCAAATTGCTTATAACAAATTTATTTCGACTAACAGTACCATACACCACTAATTACTCCTCTCGCCCTGCATAATCCATATAGCTTTAACTTCGACACTTGTTATTCATTAGCAATAACCGAAAAGCTTTTATTTATTTAGCTTATCTTTTTTTTTAATGAAATTTCATTGCTTAAGAAATTACGTTTCTTTTGTAATATAAAAAAATTTCCTTCCCAACTATATCACGTCCAAACTACGCCCATTTTTATATTTCCATTTTCGTCTGGGTCATTAAATTTTTTCACGAGAACACTATTGTCATTTTCAAGAAAGTACTGCACTCCTTTAGACTCCTTTGCTTCTTCATTGCCACATATGCCTATTTTAGCTAGGTCACGGTACGCTAGCCACAGGAATGCACCAAAGAAATTCACCATGTTTTTAGAATATTCTTCGACCAGTTCTTCGGAAGTCCACATTCGTTTTTCAATGGTAAGTGCGTATTTACGGTACTCCCGAACAACTGCTGGTGAAAGTCGATGCTGAGCACCATTAATCAACCTGTAACTCGCAATAAACTCATAAACAGTATCACTTGGGTATTCTGTAATTTTGCCAACCCCGCGTCCTCCACCGCGTCTCTCCGGCTGAGGTATTAACTTATCATTTTCATAATTAAGGAGAGTTCTCGTTGTTATTTTAATTTTTTTATTATCTAACTCTTGTACAATGGTAGTTGGATTCTTAACATTAGTGGACTCATTAAAGTGCATACAACACCTCTTATCAATTATTATAATGAATAAGAACTTCCGTTTCATTTTTAATATTAATATACACTGGATTTTTAGTTCAGTCAAGTACTTTTTGATTTTTTTTAAATAGCTAGTTGTAAAAGTAATACTACATATAAAGAAGCCACTGGCACTCAAAAATTGAGTAGCCAACGGCTTCTTTTTTATACAGGTGCTCCTC
This sequence comes from Sporomusa sphaeroides DSM 2875, assembly GCF_001941975.2. NCBI lineage: Bacteria > Bacillati > Bacillota > Negativicutes > Selenomonadales > Sporomusaceae > Sporomusa > Sporomusa sphaeroides. The sequence continues at coordinate 4,797,612 of NZ_CP146991.1, forward strand.
TTGAAAGCCAGTCTCGCAAGGCGTCCCGGTAAACCTTATATACCCTTCCTATTTGTACTCGCGGCAAGGTGCCTTCTTTCAGCATTGCATATACTTGATTTGTGCTGATGGAGAGTATCTCGGCAACCTGCTTCGTATTTAAGACAAGTGGATAATTATCCCAACTATTGGATTGCATTAGCAACATCCTCCTTGTGAGACAGCAATACCATCAAAGCTGCGGTACTGTTGTACTTTTCAGCGTAATCATAGGCATCTCTGCCCAGATAATCATTAGCAGTTTCTACGGCTGCACCGTTTTCTAGTGGTAACTTAATCATAGCAACATCGTTATTACGCACAGCAACCATTAGCGGCGTAATTTTCGCTTGCCCTGCTATTATGTTTGGAGTTAGTCCTTGGCCTAGCAAACCTTTAACTCCGACCAAGTCTTTAGTGGCAACCATTTGAAAGAGCTGTCTATGTGGTTTACGCACTCTTGCTCACCTCGTCAGTAATCTTAAGAAATTCCCGCTTGTGTTTTTTTAGGTCATAGGGGTAATCTTGAATTAGCCTATCTAGCCGATGACGCAATTCTGCCGGAACAGCAATTCCCATTAGTGCTGACCATCTATCTAAACAGCAGCGCCGTTTAATCCCACGTAACAATTTCAAATTTAAGGGTGGTTTAGGTAATCCGCTTTCGTCATAAATGGCTATTGACTCGTATTCACCGCAGTTAACCATCAAATCTCTAGCGGTCATACCAAAATCATTAGTCACATAACAATCCGGGTTATACCTTACCAATAACTTAACCATAGCAGGTGTTGCTGCCAATATTAGTGCAAAACCAACAAGTTCAGGGAAGTCCTTAAAGCCTTGCTCTAGCAAATATTCAGCCATTTGCTCATGCCCGTTTTCTACAGCGTGCCACAGAGCATACCAACCTACATCATCTCGGGCAAGTATATCCACGCCCCCGTCTAGCAGGTTTATTACTTCTGCTAGGTCACCCATCCTGGCTGCAAAATTGAAATTCTCATTAAGAATTGACTGGTTCATCTTCATCGTCTCCTGTGTATTTTTCGATATTATCTCTCATGTCCTGAAAAACCTCCGCTGTCATAATGGGTAGCATTTTGCTCCCATAAAGAGCTTGACTCTGCGGGTCGCCAGTAGGATGTCCGTATAGCAATTCCTTTGCATACTGTTCAGCTTTTTCCACCATTACAGCATCAACACTAGTACCACCCTGTGGCGCTGGTACGCCGCCATATATATTAACTGCTTTTAACACCTCAACTGCGATTCTGCTATCACCACTATCGAGTGCGGCCTCCATGACATCTAAAGACTTAGTTACCATTCCCCTAAGCCGTTCATGGGCTTCACTCCAAAGCTCTTTGCGACGAGAATTGAGCTGGGCCATAAAAAAGGGGTTACGAGTCTTCCATCTGGTTATAGTATGTCTATTCACTCCGAGCACCTCGGCAGTTTTAACCACGCCAACACCGGAAGCAAGAAGGTCTATAGCATTCAATTGCTGAACAGTCAATTTAGGGTGTATTGGGGAACTATAGGGCATAGTATTCACCTCGCTTACAATAACAGTCTTCCATCTTCAAGAAATCGTTCAGGGTTTAGCTCAATGGTAATTGCAGGTAAGCATTCGTACTTCGAGCCATATAAAACTATTCCCCTTGCAGAGCTCTCATTATGCTCTAACGCTACTCCTTCTTTAGCTAAGGAATACAAGAACTGATGCAGTTCAGGCGCTACCGATTCAAATTGACAAAGAAACCTTGACCAATCTTCAGATATTTCCGGCTCCACCGTTGGCACTACCGGTTCTTTTCCGAACTTTAACGCTGCAAATTTGTCAATAAGGGACATTTGAAACACCTCACTAGTATCATTTATAATAAAATAATAAGTTTGTAATAAGCCGTTATTACAACATATTACCTGCCTGTACCGATACATTTAGCCGATGTAATAATGTAATAAATTTTTCAGACATACACCCAAATATTTTAAGAGCGTATCCTTACCTCCACAGCAGAGATATATCAAAAAAATATATGGTATATTATCATTTATTACTTTATTACATTATTACAACAAGCTATTGTCATCGGTACTGGCCGGACTATTTTTGTAATAAATTTGTAATAACTTTTATTACATTTATTACGCCAGCAGTGGCAAGCGGATTTCGATTACCATAGCATTTTTTCTATCAGGGTTGCGTTTGCTTTTATAGTCAACTTTTTTACCCTTTGAGTTGATATGCGGTATTAGCCATTGTCGGGCTAGAAAATCCGCCTTGACTCTGATAGCATTAAACCCGCCATCTTTCATTGCCCTTGTAAAAGTACCTGAGTTGATAAAGACCGTGTTGCCGTCCTCAATCCAGCCGTATTCGTATCGCGCATCACAATCAAAGCGTCGGGTATTTTCTTGCATCCATGAATGGAAGTGCATAATGGCACGGGTTGCCTCATCTGCTTCCGACTTGGTTTCTAACTGTTTAGCAATGGTTTCAAGCATTGCCCAGCAATCATTTACAGCAGTGTCTTCATCTTCCGCAAATATCCATTGCGAAACCAGTACATCTGCTGTGGCGATAAGTGCAAGTGCGCTTTGATGACTACCCATTAGGTCGGATGTTTGCTCTTGTAGCTTTTTGCAAATGGACTGAAATAGTTCGCTGAGCTCAGAGTAATCAATAAGCCGCCGGATAAACTCTGACCCTGCCGTACCATAGACACTATCTAACCTCTGGTGTAACTTCGAACCGTAACTTTCCGGAACAACACTTTGCGAGTGGAGTTCAAGCACCCTACTTTTAACACCGGTAGCGGAACTGGTATCAGACATCGGATGTTCTCCTGTGGTTATCGCTAACGTTCTCCAGTTTTGATAGTTGGCTAAGCCACCAGTTTTGTTACCGCGTGTCCGGCCCTTCCCTTCTCCGAGCATGTAAAGAAGCGACTCAACAAAACTTTGCTTATTAGCAACTGCAACTATCTGCTTTTCATCAATAACAAGCGGTAAGTTTGATAGAAAGCCGACCTGCTGCTCGAGACCAACTCCGGTTGTATTAAAGGTCATCATTCCTTGATGTGGGTTACCCCATACAGACAATGCGGCCTTAGCTACTGCAGATTTTCCTGCGCGGCTATCCCCCCAGATGTGGAGTGCAAAGTTACGTTGCTTTAAAGGCTGCATCATAGGTGCTGCAAACCCAGCGGATAAGACGAACCTGCTTAATGGGTTACCTCGCATAGGGTTCACCAAGTCTATCCATTCCTCCAAAGTACCAGATGGCTTAAAAGCATCAGCCAGTTTAGCATTTCCGCCCTCGGCATCAAGGATAATATTGCTAAGAGAAGGTACAAACTCTCTGTCATTAATCCAACCTAGTCGATTAATAGTGGAAATTACCGGGATATCATTGGCAGCCTCAACATCCGCTAAGTACTTAACCAATAATCTTGCTGTTTCACTTGTAACAGGAAGTCCAAAGTTCGCCAAGTCCACTATTTTGGTCTTAGAGCATATAGTACTCCGCTCTGTCCGTATTGTCCGCCAGCGATTGTCCCTTTTAAAAAACAGTTCCACTTTCTCTGTATTTTCATCTACATTCTTTAGGCGTCTGGCAATCGTTATTGGGGTTGGTGAAACTGTTATCTTTCCTTCTTTAGTCCAAGCTTGGATGCCCTTCGTGGTAACCACCCAATTTTCCGGAACAGTAAACTCATAAGGTAACCCTTCAAATATATTAGTTGCCGATTGCTGCTTATCCCATTTCCTAACAGCTTCGTCAACTGCGCTCTCAAGGTGCTTTATGTTTAACTTCTTTCCGGCAAGTTCCCTAAATTCAACAATTGCCTTACCATATTCCGCTTTATCACGGTTTTTCAGTACTCCCAGTGCTGAAACATACTCCTGGTTAAATGCAGCAGTGGGCTGTGATGCTACTCCTTGCCACAACTTTCTTAATACCAGCTTCGCTTTAAACACGGCTGAAGTTGCCATTGCTATAGGTGATTTAACACCACATCCACCCGATGGACAATTATGAAAACCTACTTTATCTTGTATGTACTCGCAGGTGTGCGGCCCACCATCCTGCAAGCAATGTCTAATTTTTTCATCAGTTTCTTCAACAGAATATCCTGTGTAAGACCGACTAAACTGATGAATTACTTCGTTTCCCTTTTCCAATCGGCATAAGTTGCTCACCATAGCAAACCAATCGTTTTCGTGAAGGTTAACTGCATTGTCACGACAATGTTGAATGAATGCACAGTTTTCCACGAGTACTCGCACGCTATCATCAGGATTAAGACCCCTATCTATTTGCGGTTGTATAGGTTCCGCTATTGGTAAAAACTCTTCAACTTTTTCGATAGTATACCGCCGTTCAGGGTGAGCTTCTAATATCTCAACTTTTATTGGCTGCTCTGGATATTTATAATTGAGAGTTCCAGGAACACGCAATATTCGGGCAAGGTCTGACGTGTTATCTAGCTTCCAGCCATTTTCTTTACCTTTATCTTTCAACAAGCCTTGAAACCTGCTCATGAGTTGTTTTGCTCTTAAGTTTTCAGCTTCATCTAAATCCCAGGGAGTATTCAGCAGCCAGTAAGCATGTAAGCCATGTCCCGAATTTATAATTACTGAGGGTAATAGCGGAAAGCTATTCACAAAATCTACTGCTTCCTCAATACCTTGTGGCAAATTAGTCTCTTTATGAGCATCCGCTTTAACGTCAATGTCAGCCCAAAGACAGGTAATACAGCGAACATCTTCAACTTTGCCCCGCCCGCTATCCAGCTTTTTCCTGCGTAATCCAAGACCGAAATAAACATCTTTTTTTTGTGACGACAGTTGTTTAGCCATATCAATGGCACTCGTAAGCTGTGTAGTTTTAAACCATTTTGTTTGAAAATACTGCTCACATTTTTGTTTATATGCAATGGTCATCCAACCGTCTTGACATTCCCCAAAAAGAAAGTGAAACCAATTGGAAATATCGGTACCCTTTGTTGTATTAACTGATTCTGCAATAACCGGTAAAGCCACAGGATTTGTATCTGTAATCATAATGAAAACCACTCCTTGAATGTAATTGAATTTTGTTTTGCATCTGCATTTTTCATGAATTCCAATAATATCCTTCACTTTTCGTTGTCATCAATGTATACCTTTGTATTCTATGGATAATGAGCAATGCTCAAATATCAAAATTGCCGCAATTAATTTACTGCTTTTGCTCCTTTTTCTGTATTTCTCATTTGTATTTGTGTTCCTATATATTATTATACCTGCCCATACATTTTTCGAAGGGTTCTTATATAATTTATTATACCTAAATAAAATTTAACCAAAATTTGTAATAGAGAGCATTTTGGCTTTAAAAATTTCTAAATTCTTACCTATTATTAATTATACCTAGACAGTCTGATACTGAACAAAGAGCGTAAAAAAAAGGCTCTAAGGCCAAACTTCAAACTATATCAAAACCTTTCTGGCTGCCGCTTTTAGCTATATTATCTGTTGCTCTTTAAAGCTAATGTACTTTGAACTCCTTCCGATAATTACATGGTCCAAAACTTGTATTCCCAATAATTTTCCTGCCTCTACAAGCTTCCTGGTTAGTTCAATATCTTCCGGACTGGGCGTTGGGTCACCTGATGGGTGATTATGAACGAAAATTGCACTGGCACTGGCACGTTTTATGAGCAGCTTGAATACCTCACGGCAATGAACCAGGCTTGCATCCAGTGTGCCTTGCGATACCGTTTCCTGAAAGAGAACATGATGCTTGGTCGATAGACCCACAACACGGAAGTGTTCTGTCTGGAGGTACTCCATATCTGAACGTACCAGATTACAAACATCTTGAGGGCTACGAATAATAACTCTTTTATCCGCCACAGGTGCATTGACTTTCTTTACAAATTCCAAAATAGCAGTAAGCTGCCGGGCTTTCACCGCGCCAATGCCTCTAATTAATTTAAGTTCATCCTCACTGGCATTCATTAAATCTTGTACTGTAGGAAAAGAATTCACTAATTCAGTTACCATATATCCATTAGGCTCTTCACGCAAGCAACCTGCCAGCAAATGTCTCATTGTATTCATTATGCATTCCTCCACAAATAAAATAACCAGCCCTTGCACGGTTGTTATAGCACCCGTAACAAGAGCTGGATTTTTGCAAAATCACTAACCCCAACACGCTCATCAGCCTTACAAATCATCCACCTTAAAACAGGGCTCTCCACCTGCCCTACAACCAAACAGCCATTTCGCCAATACCACCCCGTCAGATAACCCAACCAGATAAGCGGCTTCCTGTTCAGCACATGTCTCTTCCTCTTTGCTGTGCACATTGCCCATCAAATTAGGTTTTATCTCACTCATCCCGGCTACAACCCTGCGGCCAATAAAGTCCAGCAAATCTTTTTTAAAGCTGCTCATGCCGCACCCTCTACACTGACCCGCTCAAGCATAATACGGACTTGTTTACGAAGTACCTCAATGGTAGAACGGACCTCTCCAAGATTTGCTTCCAGTAAGCTTTCATATTCACCAACCTGCTGTTTTAACCCTTGAAGCTGCTGAATAGCGTTGCTGGCAGCAGACTTTGATACTACCTTCTGGTCGCGCAGCGTTGCCGCAAATTCTGCCGCAAGAGAAGCCAAAGTTTTCTTAACGCCCAGCACTTCCGCGTTACCACCAAGCATATTGCCAATTTGCGATACCTGGGACAGCACATGTCCACGCAGCTTTTCTTCCAGCATCTGTTTCTGCTCAATAGCGTTGATAACAGGCAAACAGTGCATTTCCGCATTATTCCCCGGCAGCAGTTTCACCAGAGAATTCATGGCCTTAACCGTGCCGGCATGAACAGCAGGCGTGAAATAAACGGCCCCCGCAGGTCGAACTCCAATAGCCTGACATTCTCCCAAAACAGTTTTTATCATCTTGCGCAAATGGTCGCCCACAAAATAGTCACGGTACTTATTGTACTGCATTTCCGCTTTGCGCAGAGCCGGCATGGCTTCGTCCGACAGAGCGGTGGTCTTAATACTGCCCCACTGCCTTTCAAACTCAATTTCACCAATTTGCTCATAGTTAAGCCGGACATTCTTTTTATCCCTGACCTCTTTAATCATATGGCGTACCACTCGTTCTTCTGAAGATAGGACTTCCCGAACCATCAGAACTTCCGTGATTTCCTCGCCAGCCCTTAATACGCCGCCTACTTCTGAGGTGGCTCGGCGAAAGGCATCGGACGGGCGTATCGGCGCGGGTACATACTTTTCCGGCAAGCCGACATTAGCTGCCAAATTTACCAAATCGTCGCGAAGTATTTCCATATCGCTGACACTGAACCACACAAGGTTTCCCAGGATAGTATCTGCCTCGCCGCCTCTGACAGCATATAAGTTATTCATATTGTTCATATTCCATCGCTCCCCTATATTTTTTGAAATAATTCTTTAACAATGCTTTCATCTAGCAAATCCGCTATATGCCACACAGCATCTGACCAGAGCTTAAGCTCACAAGCACTGCTGCCAATCAAAAGGCTATATATCCGGAATTGCTTTTCGGCCTTAAGTTTATGCAGCTCTTGCAAAAACACATCGCTTAGCCGGCACTCCCCATCGGTAATCAATACAACGTCAGCCTTGGCAAAGCCGCCTGTTTGCAATTGCTGCATTGCCCAGCGCAATGGCTGTTCATAGTCCGTACCGCCTCCCAGAAACTCTGTCGCCAGCTTTAGCAGCTTATCCGGCGGGCGTTTACCTGCCGGGAATATATCTGTAATGAGCTCACGGTGCTTACTGGCAAACAAAGCGTACCCGAATGCCCGGCGTTCCCTTTCTGCAATTTCGGCTAAGCCAACCGCTACCGCCTTTGACCAGACCTCTCTTTCCCCCCGCATAGACCCCGAGGTATCCACAAGTGCCAGAACCGGCCCCTGCCCCCGATAGTCTGTCTGCCGCAAGTCATATTGCATCAGCTGTCTTTCTGTCATTTTTCTATAGAAATCCAGCTTTAGAGAAGGCTTTCGCAATGATAACAGTTCCTGGTGCAACATATGGTTGATGTCGCTACCCTGGGTAATACTATGCAGTTCAAGCCGCTGCTCCAACTTTACCTTGCGGGAGGCGGCTGCGATATTGCGCATCCGTCCTACCAGCTTGGTCATATCCCGGAATTTTTGCTGTCCGCGCAAGATTGTTATGAGGTTTGCCTTTTTATCATAAGGCAAACGGTTAAATTCGCCTTGCTGCAGCCCCCATGCCATGATAACGCTTTCGGTTGCTTCTAGTTCCAAAGTTGCTGCACTAATCGCACTATCTCCGGCTTTCCGCACTACCGACTGGTTACTGGCAAGAACTGCTTTTACGTCATCCATAGCCGCCTTAACCGCGGCCAGCGCCCGCTGAGCTTCCTCTGTGTGATTATCCAATAGCTCAGCTTCCCTCTTTCGCTCTACTGCATAGTTAACTTTTTGAACCGCCTGCCGCAGCTGGACATCCTCCTGAAGCTGATTCACAAGGGCTTCCAGCAGGGCTTTACTGCCCAGGCCAGCCCCAAACTCATCACACTGCGTATATTGCCGTAATTCTTGATAAGCAGGCGATTCCAGCATTTTAGCCATTTGCGCCTGATTGAACAGGTATTCCGGCATTACCTCCCTCACCGGGATTAATTCCGGCATGGTCTTATACAGAGAAAAGAATATATCGGCAGACAGCTCCCCCACTGTCGCCAGCAGGATTCCCCCATTAGTTACCATCGCCTGCAACTCCTTTGACTGGACAAATACATTATCATAGGCGGCACGGTCGAATACATCGTGCCGGACGGTATGGCGAGACAGCTTTTTATTAGTTTGCTTCATTGTAAACTCCCCTTATAGCCCCAACAGATAGGTGTTGACTACCGCCTCATTCATAGCTTGAATCGCTGCCAACCGCTCGGTAATGGTAACAGACGACTTACCTTCTGCTTTGGCCTGCTTAATCAGTTCTGTCAGCATTCTCTGGGCAGCCTTCAATTTATGATTGGCTTCTGTTGCCAATGCTGTACGCTCTGCCCCGTCAGGTGTAGCCGTTAGCTTGGCTTTCCATTCAAGCGCACCATCAAATATTTCGTTGGCCTTAACAACTAAGGGGTTAGCGAAGCCCAGCACCATTTTCCTAATGGCTTTTATTTGCTCCGGTTCGGTCCAAAGCATATGTGACAGGATTACAATATCGTCATCTGCAACCTCCAGCCTCCCTTCAAGCCAGGCATGAGCCTGCAAGAATCGTAAGCAGTTCCTGAAACGGCGGTCAGAAATAATAAAGCCCTGCGCACGAAGCTCTTTCCAGAGCCGCACCAAGGCTTGAATGATGTCACCTGTTATTTTGACTTGTTCCGCTTGCTTCTGTACCGTAGTTAGTTCCTGCAAGCTTATTGTCGTCCTTGGCTTAGCACTGCTAAGCTGCAGCATACCGGCAAAATTACGCTCGTCTTTAATGTACTCAACGGTATACCGCAGGTCAAACCTATCCCAAAGAGCTGCAAGTTCTCCGTCTGTGCCGCCATCCGGCAGTTCGTTGGACAGCCCCACCAGTACTTGCAGCGGAATTTGCCGTGGAGTACTGCCATCATCAAAATATACCCGCTCATTCATTATCGGCAATAAGGTGTTCAAAACAGCGGAATTGCACTTGAATACTTCATCAATGACAGCAATATCGGCTTCCGGTAACTTTCTGGCTGTAACCCGTTTATATTGGTCATTTTCCAAAGCCTTCAAGGATAATGGCCCAAACAGTTCCTCCGGCGTACTGACTTTGGTTAGCAGCCGACTGAAGAAGACTCCGCCGAGCTGTTGAGCCAGACATTCTGCAATGGCAGTCTTGGCACCGCCGGGTGCACCCAGGATTAATATATTCCCCCTGGCAATAGCCGCCACCAGTAGGCCGCGAATGACTTCTGCCCGCTCCAGAAAGCAGCTATTTAGCTCTTGCTCCAACGCGGCGAATGTTTTGTTTATCATACATACATCCTCCAAACATTATTGAAATTATATCCCCGGCATCCCCGGTGCCAGGCATTCAACAGGCTTCTTTGGCCTTAATCAGACGAAAAGTATTGGAAACCTTTTTCTTACCGAACGCAGCTAATTTAGTCTCGTCTACGCCCATTTTCTTAAGGTTCGCTGCCGTCAGCGTCAAATACTGAAACACGTCCACCCCGGCGTCGTGAAGCTCAGTGCATAGTTCATACAGCTTATCGGCCTCCATATGCCAGCTTACACTGGGAACAAAGGAGAAGGCGGCATCACCGACAGGAATGTCGCCGTTTTCCTTGGCCCATACTTTTAACCTATCTTTCATATCATCCAATGCCGCTTCCAAGCGAATCACTTCTGCGGCAACACGCTCGGCATCGGCACGGTCAGTCACAGGCACCGGGTCAAAGCTTACACTTTTTATGCATAAGCCGGCATGACGGCAATACTGGCAGTGCTTGCCCGGCGCAGCAGGAAACAGGCTGTCACTCATCCCGTCAATCCCGCCGGACATATTCCATTCGGCTACTTTATCTTCAATATCTTCCGCAAGACGGAATGCCCAAATTCGCGCTTTTTCCATTTCTTCCAGTGTATAGGTATGGGCTTGACGGCTCTGTGCGTCAGGGTAACGCAGAAATACCAGTTCCGCATGAATTTCCTGAACTCCCGTTACTTGTGATAAGTACCAGGCGTATAAGCCCAACTGGTGATTATCCACAGGTAAATATTTTTGCCTATTCGTTTTCCAGTCGATAAGCTGAATTGTGCCGTCCGGTAATGTCTGATACCAGTCGATGTACCCCTGAAAGTAAAGCAACCCGGTGCTATCCAGGGGAATTACAAAGTGTTGCTCTGCCTGACCGCCAGTAACGCCCATTACCATGCTATGCTGCGTCAAATAAGTAACCTCGTCTGCATTTACCGGGATTTGGGCTTCTTGCACGATGGCAGCATTGACCGCCGCTTGTATATCCATCCCGTTTAAATACATTTGTATGGCCGCATGTACCGTTTTGCCTAATACTAACGTTTCTGTCGGCGATTCCGTCATTTCATATAGGTACTTATATTGGAAAGAAGCAGGACATTCTTCATAGCGCTTTAGACGTGAATAGCTATATATCATGCCGCCTCGCCACCTTTTACAATGCTGTAGGCTTCGATGATATTCGTTCCGTTCTTTTGCACAATGCTAGCCGTTATGAATGTTCCAACTGGAACCTCCAAGATGTCTGCACAGGCTGACCAAGCCAATATGTGGGTATCCTTTTGAAGCAGTACCAGCTTAACAAAGGTTTGCTTGCCTTTAATTTTGGCCTCAGCACTGACGATTTGGTATGCATTTAAAAGCTCTATAGTATTTGAAGTGAATATGTCTGGAACTTCTTCCGCTTCTGGTGGCGGTAATGGCGTTACTTCAGCTTTAGATATGCTGTTATTATCGCAGTTAAGCCATGAGAGTAGCTTATTTCCTGTAGAAATATCTGGCTTGAAATATTGACCGTCAAAAATGCCTGTACGGTCTTTAGATGGAGTGGCTATATGTTCGATGCTTAGGTCAAACACAGTAGTGAATTCATATTCAATGCCTTCACGCTGAATAGCGGACGTCCCCAACTTCTTAATTGTAGTTTTGCCATTCTCCACAACCTGGGCGTATTCTACTTTTGACCGCAGTGTAGCGATTATATGGCAAGAAGATTTAAGCATGGTTTCTACCAGAGCATTGTGTTTGGGCGTGTACTCGCGCCAAGCAGCCCAGCTATTACCCTTAAACTTACTGTCCGTTGCTTTCCCCTGCTGGTCAAGTATGCCGCCTTCGCCGGACCAGCAATGCGAAAGGCTGTCAACGATAATGACTTCAAAGCCCTTTTGTTCTGCCAGCTTTATGGCGGCAATGTATTTGTCCGGGTCATATGGCGGCGTTAAGGTCAATACGGAATAGTCTCCCAATTGGGCGTACAGTTCGGCAGAACCATTCTCGCTATCAATGACCGCTATGCTGGACCAGGGAGCCATGCCGTTGGCGACCAGTAAAGCACTGTAGGTCTTTCCTGCTCCGCTCGGCCCGGTAATACCCAGACGTAATTTAGCCCGTTTACGTTCCGCAGTTTTGAATTCCACGATTATCAGTCCCTTCACTTTATTTGTTACGCTGGATAAGAAAGTCGATAAATTCGGCCAGTAGATGTAGTAAAGCTTTTCTCATAGGCAACGCCTCCTTTTCAATAGTTGCAGAAAATGAAAAAGACCCAGCTATTTCCAGCTAGGTCCTAGTTGATTACATATTACTTATACCAAAATATGCAGTTTCGTTGTTGCTATTCAAAAGGTGTTTTTTTATGGATGATTTCCAAGAAGTTTACCAGTTTTATCAATGTAGCTAAATCCTTCTCCATCTCCATTTGCAACAACAGCCATCCCTTCTGAAAAATGGCTTGCTGCTACAAATTATCATATTTCCGCTATGGTCAATAAAACCATATTTACCATTGACCTCCACTCCTGCAAGCCCCTCAGAAAATTCCGTTCCTCATTTATACTGTAACCTAATTACTTCTTTTTCGTTTTTGTCAACGCAGCCTACTTTGTCAGCAATTTAACAAGAGTTCAACCTTCTGAAACTCATGCATAACACCTGTATATATGCTGCATTATAATAACCACCCTACATGTAAAACCTACCGTAATTCCGACAGGGCGTACACTTTGCATATGCTAAGCTTTACAAAAGCTTATGCTGGTTTTTTATTTTTTGCAAACCTCAATAATGCTATATAATTTATAAAACCAAATAGACCAAATGCCACATACAGAGTAGCTTCACGAAACATATAATCTATTACAAGTATTAGCATCCATCCAATAATTGATGAAATAAAACTAATTAATAAGTTTCTCTTAATGCCATGTACGCCATTAAACCTAATACCAGAGCCTACTACTAATAGGACACTTTTTGCAACTGGCATAACCATTCCAGCCGTAAATAACCATACAAGATGAAGAAATGGGTTTTGCGGAAATGAAAAATATAACATATATCCCGGAATAGTTACTGCTAAACCAATTATAGCACCACCTATTCCATACTCCCAATCAACTCGTCCTGCTTTTTGACGTATAGTTGAAATGGCACGAATAGCAAAACCATACAGAATTCCATACCAAAGTAAAACCGTCGTATTTTGTTCTAACTCGAATCTAACATAATTGTTAGGGTACTTTGAAGTAGCGCCAAGCATAAACATAAATATTAATATTCCTAACCCTACTGCCAATTCAGCTAACACAGCCATATTATTATTTCCAATTGAGTCATTTCCTACGGCTTTCGACATACTTATAGTGCTTGATATTTCTCCTATCGCACTGGTAGTATCTATTCCATCCTGCGCCGTAGCCTTACCACATTTCTGGCAAAAACGAGCACTATCTGGTACTTCTTGACCGCAATGAATACAAAATCGCATAAATTAAGTCCCTCTTTCTTTTTACAAAATATTAATGACCATGTTGAATTATTTTTTGTATGTTATCATCCCCCGGGTAGATATCTCCTTTTATTACGTTACTAACTTTAGCTGCATCGGGCAATAAATTAGGATTTGTCTGAACCATTTTACCTGAAACGCCCAATTCGATTGGTATATACAGTTGAAAGGTAGTATCAATATCTTTAACATGTGCATAGTACATTCCCTCACCACCATACCACAGTTTGCTAACTTTATAATTCTTCCGTATATCTCCTAAAGTACTACCTTTACTCACCTTGTTGGACGCTAGTTTTGGCTGACCACTTTGAAGTAATTGAATAACAGCCTCTTGCCCTGATGTATTCAGCCCTAGCTTTTGCCAACCGTTCTTTGTCTTTTCTGCGCATTGCAGAGCTGTTAACCCTGCCGAATCTTTTGCATTTATTTCTATGTCTTTCGCGCTTAAGAGCACCTGAACAGTTTCTATATATCCTGCTGAAGCTGCAAGCATTAATGGGGTACCTCCTTTTGTGTCTCTTACATTAACATTGGCACCTTTATCTATTAATAATTTTACAATTTGCGCATTATCACCCGCACAAGCTAATTCCAATAAAGTTGCTCCGTCATTATCCTTCAAGTTTGGATTGAGCCCAGATTCTATCAATGCTTTTGCACCATTTACATCTTTATTAAATAAACACTCAACAAACTCACTAACAGTAACGTTTTTTGTACTGTTTACTTCCATAGCCTGCTTGGTACTCTCCTGATAAGAACTTTGCACCGAAACAGGTTCGCTTTTTCCGAAAAAAGCTATCCCTATTCCGATAATCACAACAATACTCCCAATTATTAAATATACGTTTTTATTTTTTAATAGCTGACTTTTTTCTGCCGTATATTTCAACTCACCTGAAACATCTGCAACCGTAGTAGTATTAACTTCATTGTCGTCACTTGCAGTAAATATACCACGGTAAATTTTTTTGCCACAATTTCGACAGTATTGTGCTTCATCTGCAGCCTGACTCCCGCAATAATTGCAATAGGACACCAAATCTCATCTCCTTTTAGAAACATATCGCAAACAAGAAACCTTGCCTATCCTCCATACAGATGACAAACATAATACTATAAATTAGAACCACAATACGAGCAGAACTGAAACCCTTCCATTACAATTACTCCCCCTCTTGAAAAATAGCGTAGACAAGCGCTCTGCCTACACTATTCTTATAACAAAATAACACTCTCTTTAAGAAACCTTGCATTCCCTGGAACTTGTTGTCCGCAATTTATACAGAACATAACCTACCTCCATGATAATTACTCCTGCTTTGACTCCCCTAATAAAATTATCTGCTCACTAATTGTTGCTTGTATATGTAAATGTGCAGGTGGTTCTGACGGTATTTGCGCTTCTACATCGGCCTTGGCACTTTTAACACCAGTTTGTAATATTTCTTTTAGCTCCTCCAATTCACTACGCATTTTGTTATTCTGGATTTTTAAATCTTCAAGCACTTCTTCCCAAATTTTCATGACCATCGTATACTTTTCTGCCTCTTCCGAACTAGTGGCCTGTTTAGCCATTTCAGCTGCTTCTTCTGCCTTTTTCTTTACCTCTTCCTGTTTGCGCATATTCTCTTCCTGTTGGCGTACATTGCTTGAAGTAAAATAATCCTTTATTTTATTTTCAAAGGCAACAATGGCTACTATTACTACTTCAACTATATATTCTCTAATTCTTGGCCATATGGATTCAACAAACCAAGGCCAAAATTTTTCTACCGCCCATATTTTAATCATTCCCACTATCTGCTGCCATACTTTTTGTTTGAAATTCATTTGCATTTTTCCCATCTTTTAAATTAATCTTAAATTCCAGCAATTCTTTTAGTGTCATTTCGTATCTTTTATTCTGGTAAATTCTACATTTATTGCTTCATTCCTGCTTTCGTGCGACTTTTTGTCACCTATGTTGAACTCTATATATAAACAAATTATGTTTATATATAGAGGTGAAATAATGGAACATTTAGGAAGCAGAATAAGATTGGTGCGTGGCGAAAGGACACAAGATGATTTTGCCTCCTCTATTGGAGTTGACCGTACTACTTTATCAGCCTACGAACGCGGCAGGAGAGAGCCTGATTTGAAAACGCTATTAATTATTGCCCAGTTTGGCCGCGTTAGTCTTGACTGGTTGGCAGGTCGCCATAGCAATCCTTCTATCGAGCGCGCCCAAGCCTACAATGACCCCAAATGGTCTGAAGTCCAAGAGCTTGCCTTAAGCCATAATGTAAAACCCGTTAAAATCGAACAACTAATCAAAGCCGCTCTAGCCTTGAAATAATGGCATAAAAAAGAGACGGCTTTTTTAATTTGCCGCCTCTTCCTTAGTAACCCAGTACTCATATGGCTCGAATTCTATATCTCGTTTTCCTCCAGCAGTTCACGGTTTTCCCGCTCTAGTTTTCTCAGCCACTCATCATCTGGACTGAGCTTACCTTGTTATTGAAAGTATGTTTATCATAATTGAAAAGCGGGAATTACTATATTGTCCTTTTTAATCTAGACTACCAACTTCCTGAAGTAACTTTGGAACACGAACATCCTTCTTGCGAAGCTCTGCAAGAACATCGGTTTTTTTATTTTTTGGCAACCGTTGCAAAGCCAACACGCAATCACCGATAATATTTTCTAAAGTAGTTTCGTTACTGCCTCGAACATATCTAGTGTGATAATAAAACATAAGTTTAAATAAGACAAGTTTTAATAAATCTCGATTTTTTACTTCTTCTGCAAACTTAGCAAGTTCTTGCAGAAAATTAGGCATTTTTAAATCCGCATATAAAAACACATACATAAATTTTGAAAACTCATTTGCTTCGGCATCCATAACCTGCTTAACTGTCTTGGCAAGTTTCGCAGTACCAATACTTTCAGCAGCAATGTTTTGTACTACTATCGGGGCAGTTATGCTAAGAAGGTCATAAAGGAATTCTATATCTTCATTACGTTCATCTCGAACTTCAGTATTAGCCCCCCTACTATGATGATGGTTAATCATTTCTATCATGGTAGCCAGAAACACTCTATAACCTTGTATGCATTTTTTTAATGAGTTTAGTTTAGTATTTTTGTCAGCTCTTTCATTATTCTTAATAATACGCCCATACAGGTGCAATGTTTTAAAGAAAACTCGCCCTTCAAATGGGGATGTTTCTGCCTTTATAACCTTGGGTCTTACCGCTTCCCTACCATTATCAGGTACGTCTACCAAAGAATCATGTTCTTCCTCGGAAAGTTTGTTCTCTCTTAATTCCTGTTTTAGCCCTTCTGCATCAGCTTCCATCTCTAGTCTAAGACTAAAGCTTTCGAGATTAGCAAGTAGATGTAAATACTTTTCAACAAAAGGTTCTAACTTACCTTCTATTCTAGTTAAGATGTCTTTGCGGTTCCTTTGAATTCCCGCAATAAAACATAATTCATTGCTACATTGCAAGTAGTTTTCATCCCGAAGCATCCATTCAAGAGCCTCATTATCTACAATTGCCCTTTTAGCTAAATAATATTCAAACAAACAGTGATACCGAAAGTAGACCATTCCCTCATTCTCAGTTAGAATTTGTTTATCAAAGAAAAGCTTGCCGAATTTGCTTTCTACTAAACTCAAATCCATATCATCAAAGTATTGGGTTGCTAACTTTAAAAAATCTTCTTTAGTTATTTGGGAGTTAGGCGCGCTTACAATTTTCCATGCAATGTAAGCAAGAAAATCTTCTTTAAATGAAAAATCATAAGTACTTCGATATGTATCATTAGGGGATAACTTTTCTAAAATTATTTCCATGAAGCGCTCCATGACTGATGCTTCGTTGACAGGAATAAAGTCTTCTTGGTAATTACTACAAATAGCAAGAATTAGTGATACATTAAAGGGCGTTCTGGGCATACCAACACATCTCAGGTACAGCATTACTCGGTCTAGCAGTTGGTCCAAATCCACGGTTCTACCATCAAACCATTTTGAAGCAATTTTTCTAATAGCATGTCGTGAAAAAGTATGCATATATATTTTTTCATATGCACATCCAAAATCATGTAACTCATCAGCCTTTACTGTATGAAAAATGTCTTCGTTCATAGTAAAAATAAATCGGTTTGTGGGATATGTTAATGTGAATGCCCGTAAATATTCATGTTGCTTTGGTTGGTAATAATCATAATTATCAAATTGTACTACGCATTGACCGGCATTTAGGAGTTGCTTTATCTGCTCTACCGTCAGATACTCTTCAGGCAACGTATGCTTAGAAACGAACGATTGCATACTTTTTTCAATTGGTTCAATGCCTTGAAGTCGCTTCTTCAAGTCTATAATAAACGGTATTTTTTTTCTCTCGCCAAATTCGGATAGGTATTTCAGTGTAATATAGTTAAGAATGGTGCTTTTACCGAGTTCCTTTTTTCCGAGTAGTACAAGGTTCTCATTGCCCCTTATAAGGTCGTCTATATCTACGTGCTCTTGTTGGTCTTCTTCCTCCTTCTGATATTCGGATTGCTTACTTAACGGTTGCGAAACAAAAAGTTCTTCAAACTTTTGCGGTGCACTTTTATCAATAATATGAGTCAATAAGTCCTTATTTATTTTTTCTGTGAAACCATCCTTCAGCGGTTTAGCTACCTTATATGCGTTTTGCATTGCCGGGTTGCTACAGTTAAGTTGCCAATTATAATGACCATTAGAGCATATTCTGAGGGCTTCATCAAAGGAGTCTCGCTCATCGTAATATTCGCGAAAATATACATTTACCTCCTTTATGAATGGATTAATGGAAAGCAAAGAATAGCCATTAAAATACGAACGCCCTTGAAATATCGAACCACCACTAGAAAAAAGGGTCGATTGTTTAGGGCCGATGACCTGCTTGTCCCATGAATTATGTAAATGACCACTTAAGACAATATCAAATTTCCTTAGTGCAACTTCTACTGAATCTTGGTCCTCATCGATTAACCAGTCTAAAGGGTGATGCATCAGGGCTATCTTAATGTTGCATGAAGAAATACTCGCATATGCACGCTCCACTTGCCTCTGCCCTATAACTAACTTTCGTTTGTCCTCTGCTCCCTTACCAGCTGCCCGCCATGCTGAATCCAAACATGCAAAACCAATAGAAGTATCGCTTACTTGCTTTATAAATGCAGCACCTAATCCTTTTGGATGCTTCCAGACAGCCTCACTTTGAAAATCTTGAAGAAATTTGTAAAAAGGAAGTATTCTCGCATTGTGTGTGTCTTTTAATTCACTATCAATAAAAGTATTTATTGCGTCCTTTGATTTCAGTTTCGTAAGTAAACCGGCCTCTATAACAGCATCAATAGCAGTTGTATCAACATCATGATTACCAGGTACAATTAAAAAATGTGACGCGTCTAAATCGGTTATCTTTAAAATTGGGGTAATAAAACTATCCATTGCCATTTCCAATTGGTTTTCACCTTGCCAAGCGTGTTGTCCCTGGGCAATGAGGTCTCCCGTAAAGCACACAAAATTAACTTTTCCCTTATCTTTAATAAAAGTTGCAATATCGTCTTTTAAGGCATTAACTACTTTTTGCACATCAAATTCGCGTTTCTTGCATATATGTAGGTCAGACAGATGTAATATGTTTATTTGTTCCGTATAAATTCCCCCTAGGTAATATTTGGAGGTTCAGCAATGAAAAATAAAAAAATACTGAGCATTCTTTTAAAACAAAAATCTAAAAAAGATATAATCAATGCCCTCCGAGTACATAGAGCAAACATGGAAAAAAATATTACGCCCTACAAAACATAGATTACTAATTGTAATATTCCATATTTTAGCACATTTTTCTTGAAATATCTACATTATCCGAGACCAAAACGCAATCTTTCATACACCAGCAATTACATTTTCATATTTTCTTTGCCTATTTTGTAAACTTTATTATGTCAGTCTAATGCTGATATATATTTTTATAAACAAATTAGGGCCCAGTTTACACTAGGCCCAAAAATTACGCAGCATCGGGTGATTCATCCCCGGCATCGCCGGTATCCTTGGTTGTACGACTATCTTCAACAATCTGCCCACCCTCAGATTGTGCTTCTCCGGGGATAGCGGTGATAACATCGCTAGTGTTAATGCGTTTTAATTCTATGACAGTTTTGTTCTTATTTGTATTGGTGCCAAATGTACATTCGACATTCTTGGCGCGAAGATTGCTGGTTATTTCTCTAATATGCCTTGACACTGCATTCGGCATCTTAGGAAAACTATAAGTAGGGTTTTGTTCCCTAAGTTTAGTTAATAACTCCGTAGTATAGCCGTTCCAGCTACCCTCCTGTTCAACAAGTCTAACAATAGCGTCAGCAACTGGGTCGCTAGCTACAACTTCATCATTTACCATAGAGATATTGCTGCTATATGCGTCTAGAAAGGTTTTACCGCCAATACCTGCCGCCTCTGCGATAGCATAACCCCATTTAGCAAAATCAGCCATTCGAGGCAGTTTTTCTATTTGAAGGTCAGTTGTCATCAAACATTTGGCTTCCACTAACACATCAAATATAGCGCCTAATATGAAAGGCTGCTTTTCTTTAAAAGATTTCCAGAAAGTTTCCTCTGTCTGGCGTTGTTCTTCTCCTATCCGCATTACTTCAAACAGCAACATCCTGTCCAGTAAGTCTGACCGCCTAGCCGCTAGATTAACGCCGTTAAGGGTAATACACGACTTAACCGAAATGATGATATCCTCCGTGTCAGTATATAGCTTCCGTTTATGTACCGCCCCGCCTGTTACAGCGCAACATAGCAAATCTGACACACTAGGGGATAACGTACTAAGGTTATCGAATGCAGGCATATAATTGTGCGCTATTAATTGAGCCAGTTCATTCTGACTTCGCGGCAACACCATAAGTTCGTGCTTCGCCGGGTCAACCAGTTTTCGCAATAGCCTTAGTGCTGTGCTTTTTGCTGCCCCTTTTTCACCATAAAAATTAGGGATAGGGTGCGCTATATCCGGTACAAAACAGGTGACTAAGTATACCATAAACAGTATTTTATCCTTATCATTCATCAAGTTAATAAACTCTAATACATCTTTCAGCTTCACACCATCATTTCGCTGCGGAGCTATTTGTTCTCTCTTATTTTTGTGACATTTAAAATAAACTGGCGGGCTGCTGATTACCTCCCAGCTATCTCTTCCAACTTTTACGGCAGACTCGCCAAGGTCATAATAGAAGTCTTGGTCTTCTTTTGCAACTCTTAAGTGTAACCGACGCTCACTGGTATTCTGCCTAGCTAATACCTCAATATGATGGATATAGTCCTTAAGCTGCTGTCTCTTGGGCATCTTGCCAAGTTGGTTTTTGTGCTCCCAGTAGAGCATATCCTCAATGGATTGGTCATTAGGTGGGTAGACTTTTTGCCCATTAGCTACGTAGATTTCTCCTTCAGATGATTTTAGTAGGGTTAGACTCTTATCTTGGATAAGACGTTCGATATCAATAATGTTGTAGACCATATTTTAAAATCCTCCTGTTAGATTTGTTCTTTCATTTTACCGCTTAACTCACATTTTTTGTCAGCATTCTACGATTATAATTCGATTACCGAAAAAGCCATCGACATTTTTTAAAATAGCTTTCACTAAATTTATAAATCAGTAGCTTCTAACTAAAATTCATACACTATCCCATTGTCTACAGCGTATTATTTCGTCTTTTGTCCCGCTGATTGTCCCGCAAGCACAAAAAAGCCCTCCAAGCAGATGCCTGGAAGGCCTGATTTTACTGGAGCGGGCAACGAGATTCGAACTCGCGACCCACGGCTTGGGAATGCGATTCCTGAACGTGTCATCATTCCCAAGAGCCGCGAATAATCTATGTTTGTTAAATTCTACAAATGGCGCCCAGATACTAAAAACGGTCACAAATTGCACACTTCTGCACACCGATTGCACACCAAAAGCTATGCATGTCAAAGCTGTTTTGTGGTGTCACGTGCTTCCAAATATCCATGCTTATAATGCTTTGCGCACGTAGCTGCAAACATAAATATCACAGTATTAATATCTGACTCTGATAAGTTCATACTTTTAAGTAAGTCATGAGCAATCTTTAAAGACTGACTATCTACACGACGGGAAAAGCAATAATTTATTCCCTCAACTATAACATTTGTATTTGAATTGCTATTCATCACGCCACTCCTCATGCTAATAATTTTTATATCTATTGCTTGCAAAGTCATGATATTTTATATATGATTATCATGTAATTTTAAGTAGCGTTTTCGCATTTTTTGTCGAAAACACTCTTATAAACTTGTAATCCAGTCCCCTGGCCGGGACTGGATTTTTCTGTTTACGAAGTATCAATATATATCATAAAATACCTCCTTACAAATAACTCAATTGAGTTTTATATTAAATTGAAATAGCTTTATATTAAATGCATGGATATCAAGATGCGAATTTTGCAATTATGCGCTGAGCGGAATATATCGCTTAATGAACTGGCCTTGTCATCACTTTTAACACAATCTACAATTAACAACATCACTTCCGGTAGAAACAAATCTGTAAAAGTCAGCACTATTGAAACGATTTGCAAAGGTCTTGGCATTACCTTGTTTGATTTTTTTGAGCCAACCAGGCGGCCTAAGTTTACACCAGAGGCTACCGCTGAACTAAAGGAATTCGAGAATTATCTTATAAAAAAATACAATCTCAAGTAACCATATCACTGCTTCGGCGGTACATACAACTCCTCGATCGCTACCTGTAATGCTGCTGCAATTTTTTGCAATGTTTCTTTGTTACCTAACATTTTATGCCGTTCAATTTCGCCCAGCGTAGACTCTGGTACGCCTGCTAAACGAGCCAGAGCTGCCTGGGTTTTTATGCCTCGTTTTTTTCTGTATTCTTTGATATAGTTGCGCTCCATGCAATGCCAAGAGCGATATGGTTACCATATCAATGTTAACATAAAATTAAAAATTTCCTAGATAAAAATATAATTAATTCTTGGGGAAAATGAAAAATCCTGCCTGTAAAATATCGCAAATTCTTCTAAAATAATACAAAAACTGCATGTGTAATAAAAATAGCCGACAACGGCTATTTTTTTATTCGTTAATTATTTGTTTGCCTGTACGCTCGATATTCGCGCCCACGTACAAAGACAAGCTTTAAATCCAGCAATCACACTGTCCAATCCCCCGAAAACAGGGCTACGGCGTTATATCTAACGCGTGCGGACTAGCCTGCAACCATCTCGCAAAATTGTTTAAATAACATCATTGCTAATGAGATAAATATCCCGACAGCAGCAAGGTAACTGCCATTCGTAACCAGCCGGGCAACTTTCCCGTTTCCGAACGCGGACAATATCATGCTGCCGGCAAGCCCCACAATACCGACCGCAAATATCGCCACAACCCCATATAGATATGTTTTTGCATCCGGGCTGGCACCGACGATTAAATCTCTAAGCCCAGCAGCTGAACACACCTTGGGAATTACCAACAGCACCAGAAACACTATTTTGCACATCTTAATTCCTCCCTGATGTTATTTATTAATTCATCAGTAATGGTAATTACGTGGTCGCCTGGCAGTTTAAACACCCTGTCCGTTATCCTGTATTCTCTACTGGTACCAGTAACTGTATTAACCACCGTATAAATACCTGCCGCATAATCCATAATTGTACGTTCCCATGATTTACGCCGATTATCCAACCACAGCCGGCACCAATTAACGCCGATCCGTTTTAACGGCTCCCGGCACTCTTTCAGGTAATAAAAATACGGCGCCGTCTGTGTACTACGGTTTATCACGCCCTGATCGGCGAGCGCGGCCAGCCTTCGCTGTGCTACCCGGGTTGACGGGTACAGCAATATCTGTAGCTGCTCCGTATCCAGTACGCCCCATTCCGAAAGTATCTCCTGCAGTCGTGAATCCCTTTGGTAACATTGACGCCTGAAATTGATCAACACACATAACCTCCTCCGGATCTAAGTACGGTGTTTGAATCTCCGTAAGTTCCCGCCCCAGTCGCCAGTACGCCCGGCCAGGAATTGCCGGTAAATTTGCGCCCTCGGATGAATCCAGTATGATCCTGCTGTCGACACCGGATATGGTCTGAAAACACAATCGACCGGTGAAGTTGGCTTTGGCATCTCCGAAACTCTTGCTGGTAAAAATCTTACTGGACGGCCGCTGAGTGGCAGCTACAATGCATATGCCGGCGGCCCGACACAATCTGAGTAATGTTTCTAAATCTTCCTGCGCGTCCTTGTCTTTAAGTTCGGCAAGTTCATCAATAATCAGCACTATGTATGGGATTTTTGCTTTCGTTTTGGCATTATACTTCTGGACGTTAACAAACCGCGACTCTTTTAATAATAGTTGCCGACGGCGCATTTCCTGTACTAATCGGTTAAGCGCCTGGCAGGCTGTTTCTATTTCCGTAACCAGCAGTATTCTGTTTTCAAGGTAGTTATATTCGCTCATTTTTAAGTCAAGCATGACGACAATAGGCGGCTCTGGCAACGACAATAACGAATTAATAATTACATGCACCGCGTTTGACTTCCCCGCCCCCGTAGTCCCACCAATGAGCATATGAGGAAGTTTTGCTAAATCGATTACTTGCAATCCTGCTGTACTATAACCTAATGGTACTGGCAGTACGCCGGCACGCGGATAGTCTGCCGGGTAATCAAAGTAATTTTCCAATAAGTTATTACTGATTTTTAAGATAGCCATTTTCCCCGACTGTCGGATTTCTGCATTGACCTTATCCCCGCCGGTTGCGTCCTTGAAATAATCAATTTTGCTGTAAAAATCCTTAAATGATATTCCGGCCGGCAGAGCTATTGTAAATGTGTAGCCGGTCGCTGTTTTATTTTTGACATGGATTTGTGGTCTGCGCGTGTCAGTCCAAAGGGCTTCCAGCGTTTCGATGACGGCCAGCGGAATTTCTTGGCCGAACATCGGTAATAAGATTGACCGTACATCGTTTTTAATCTCGGTGAGTATATCCACTGTATCACCTCCGTATATTCGCTTTGCTTTATGCTATAACAATATTCTGATTAGGAATAAAAATTGCAAGTCCATGAATATAATTAAATAAAAAATATCACTCCTCTTCAGAAGTGATATAAAAAAGGTCGTTGACTGTGCATTTTAATTTCTCGCTAATTCGCAATGCCATTTCCAAAGTAGGTTGTAATTTTTGATTCTCCCACCTGTTGTAATGGCTTTGGTTGACACCTAGAAAGGAGGCAAATTCGATTTGATTCATTTCGTACTTATGTCGCCATGTTTTTAGTTTGTTTTTAAGCATATATTTATCCCTCTAGGAATATATTGTTATTTATGGTATTCTGTGTATATCAACAAAAACCTTTTAAGGAGGCACAAAATATGCGAACACGGATAAAAATTAGTATGCTAATGCTCGTATTGCTCGCGATTATTACCCTAGGGTGCGGTAGCAGCAATAAACCTGAGAACAAACCTGCTGCTTCTCCTCCACCACAAAACCAACACCAGTCAATTACTACCATGAAGGCTACTACATCTCAATTTATTGAAATATATAACAAGGAAATTAAACAACGCCTTAGTGATAAATCAGTACTAGGTACAGAAAAACCAGTGCGTGACGGTGTGGTAATGTATGACATTCCGGACGGAAAAGGTTCTCATCTTATATTGAATTACAATCCAGCAGATAAGAAACTAACAACAGTGACCTTTACAGTTCAGGGGGAAAGTGGTAAGAAATTCGAAAGCAATACAATGCAGGCCTGGGCGACCGCGGTTATAAGCGCCACTGCTCCAGGAGTATCCAATGATAATGTTCTTGAGATTCGCGGAAAGCTGTTAAATGATAACCCTGTCATAAAAAATGGTATCTATTATATGTCCCAATATACAGAGAAGGGAGCTCCCTTTTTTCAAATTATAGCGAGAGCACAGTAAAATGCCCCAAATCCACTCTGACGTAAATATCCACGATATTGTTATGCTGGTGCTTAGCCGTGCAAGTTTCGCCAGCACTTCTCCTGAACAGATGGCTGCCGAAGTCGCTCAAAAATACATACAGGTTCGTAGTATTATATTAGAAGAAATTAAGCAACATGCGAACCCAGGAACTATGATCATTAAATAAGCTAAGCCCCGGCATGTGCCGGGGCTTATTACTATCCTGTCTTCTTTTTCCGTTTCGGCTTCTCCTGCGCCTTGATTGCCGCAATACTCGCTTCCAGCGCGGCCATAATATCGATAACCTTGCCAGGCGGCTCAGCTTGTTTTGTCCCAATTACGGTTTTGGCTTTACTATCAATCAGGTTCATAACGGCTTTATGATACTCGTTTTCATATTTACCGGGTTCAAAGTCAGTTATTAGCGATGTAATTAATTGCCGGGCCATATTAAGTTCTTTGTCTGACAGCTTAATACTTCCAGGCAGATACGTTTCTAGCGCTGCTACCGGTACAATCTCGTCGACAAAAAGCATAGTTGAAAGCGTCAGCGCTCCTTCAGCCGGCCGGATCGCTGCCAGGTATTCCTTGCTCCGCAAAACGAATTTTGCAATACCGACTACATTAGCCTCGCCCATAGCCTGCAGCAATAGCGCATAAGCTTTTTGGGCGCCGGTCTCCGGCACTAAATAGTAAGACGCGTCATAGTGGCGCGGGTCGATCTGATCCAATTTAACAAAGTCCTCTATGGAGATTACCCTGCTGGCCTGGGGTGCAATGGCATCTAGCTCTTGTTTGGCAATTACAACATAGCGGTCAGGGGAGATTTGATAGCCTTTAACTATTTCGTCTTGACGGACTTCGGCACCGTCAGAACCGACCTTTTTATAACTGATTCGGCTATAGTCACTTTTGCGCAGTTGATTAAAGCTGATAGTTTTCTTTTTGGTGGCCGGGTATAAAGCCACCGGAACATTAACAAGCCCGAAACTAAGCATACCTTTCCATATGGGGCGCATAGTCTCACCCAATCTAGATATAGAAATAAAGCTGCCGTTGCTGGCAGCTATTTTAGTTATAATTATATCATATTGGGTTATCCCGGTCAGGTGGAAATTAATGTTTTATATACCATTTACCGCTACTGTCGCAAAACAAGTTAACCTGCTTATTGCATATCTGGCATATATACCGTTTGCCCAGGCCATTACCGACAGTGGCAGACGTTCTAACGTCCAGCAATTTGTCAACTTCAAAGTCCCTGCCATCTGCCCAATGCATGATTAGCGGCTTAATGTTGCCGTTTAGGTCGTGTTTGGCTGTGATCGTTACATATGTTATAGCCATGTCTTATCACCCCTGGTTTTATAATAGAACATATGTTTGTAGTTGGCAAGTGGGAATAAAAGGAAAAGCCGCCCGGTTGAGCGGCCAAGAAAACTACTTTGCCCTATCGGCAACTTCTGTAATTATATCGTCAATAATCGTATCCGTATCTAATGGGTGGAATTCTTGCATGTCAATTATCCATGCTTGAGTATCACCGTCATAGTGTTCATCAATGTAACCTTCTCTCCGCGCGCCAGGAAATTGATATACTAAAATTGACTTACCGTTCAGGATATCAACGCTTGTATGGTGCGCTTCAGTTATGTACTCAAGGACAGTTCCGTCTTGGCGAAGTTCTACTGCATGCTGCCGCAAGTCATCCCCTGGTGTTTCATCGAGGGAGTTTACCCATTGGCGTATTAGGGCCGCTTCTATTTCTTCCCGATTGTCTTCAATTATTTTTTTCCAGTTAACCATTTTCACCCCTCCAATTTAGCTAACATTTTTTCGAAAAACCGAATGCTCTTATTTATAACTTCCCCATTTTTGTAAATTGCGAAGTAATACTGGTTTCCCTTTTCGATATGTTGCCATACCTCGTATTTGTCCCCGTCGAGTTCAAATCGACTAATGCGGGATTCGTTTCTGTTTCTATCAATATTGATGATTCCTTCGACAATTTCCTTGGCTTCGCCGCTTACGATTAGCACCCAATCGCTGTTTAATATTAGGCAATTTTTTTTGAGCCATTCGTACTTTTCAGGGTTAATCCATACCTTAAATTGACTATCCCACTTGAAACCAGCTTGATTGATTTGTTCTTTCGCCTCAAAGGTTTTGCCAGTAATCCGGTCAACGATATTGAAGGATTCTTCTATGGTGTATTGCTTGCCGTTATACTCAACCATACCGTTTTTTAAGATTCCGTCTTTTAACATCCTTACCGCCTCCGT
Organism: Sporomusa sphaeroides DSM 2875; assembly: GCF_001941975.2. Lineage (NCBI taxonomy): Bacteria > Bacillati > Bacillota > Negativicutes > Selenomonadales > Sporomusaceae > Sporomusa > Sporomusa sphaeroides. The sequence goes on from NZ_CP146991.1 coordinate 4,825,495, forward strand.
TTGTTTATCTTTAATTAAATTATAATCGAAGTTAATAATAAAGTCAATAAGATTTTAATTAACTTTGATGAAAATTTTATTAAAAACATGGCAAGCGATAATAGACAAAGTAGACCGCTGAACCAACGGTCTACTTTGATTACACCTTGTGTATAGGGTTGCCTTGAAAACACCAAAGATGTAATCATTAATGTTTTCGAACTAGCAGTAAATAATAGTTTCAATACATCCAATGTATGATATAATATTACTATTAAATGTAAATTTTGTCAATCAATAAAGGAGTGTTTTTTATGCACGATAATATTACATATTCAACTTGTGCGATATGTGGAATAAAGTTAAAATGGAAATACTGCCGCGCCTGTAAAGATCACCAGACCGAATATCACCGTTTGCAGCAGAAAAAGCGATATGATTACCGCAAGGCAAACGGCCTATGCGTAAGGTGTGGTGCTCCCGCCGCTCCTGATAATGTTCGCTGTGAAAAACACATCGAGCAAAATAAAAAGAGCGGCGTTGAATATTACGCCGCAAAAACTGCCGTCAAATAGGCGGTTTTTTTGTATGTAATCCGCCCCTGAGAATGCGGCTAGTAGCGCATCCCATTAAAGTAGCAATCCCATCACGCCATGACTCGTTAGGAAACAGGGCTTCGATGGACCGGCAAAATTCTTCTGGTCCGAATGGCATATACTCAGTGTGATATCTGATAATAACTTCTTTTATATTTTCGTCACTACCGCCTGCACGCCGGAAAGCCGCAATAAGGCGGTCAATCTGTTCACCGCTAAACCGTCCGCATTGTGGATTGATTTCTAACGCCAAATCAGATATGCCTTGCATGTTGTTATCCCTCCTTCTCCCCGGCTACTGCTGGGGTTCTTTCTTTTTCCAAACTAATTCATAGTCCAACGCGGCCGCGATACGTCTAAGCTTCCAATGCGGCAAAATCCCTTGCTTTAGTTGTCTGGTTACTGTTTGCGGGGTATCATTAGTACCAAACATTTCATTTATTCGTCTTACGGCATCAGAAACATTCGAACCGGCTCCTGCCAGTTCTTTTTTTATTTCTCGCTCAATTTCCTGCGCTTCATACTCTGGTACTGCATCCATTTTAGGCATTTGCATCCCTCCTGGCATTAGTGTATCAAACATCATTAACTTTGTAAATATTTTTATTAAAGTTATTTAAATTTGTATTGACTTTATTATTAACTTCGATTATAATTTAATTAAAGATAAACAAACGGAGGCGGTAAGGATGACAAAGGTAGAACAACAATCCAAAGAATGTCAGGCTTTCAACCTTGGATTAATAGCATTCGGCAATGGCAAGAAAGCAATTCCCGCGCTGGATAAAGACCTGTTAGGACTGCTTCAGGGCAATAAGGTTGGCGAAGGGCTTCCAATTATCAAAAGCTGGATAGCCGGATACAACAGCGCAAATATTCTTGCAAACTAAGCGGCCAGCACGCGCGTGGGAGGTAATAAGAATGGATATAGGTCAAAAGTTTTACATGTCTAGTAAGATAACTCCAAATCCCCGACTGTTTCAGTATCTTGGACAAGACAGCGACTTGTTTGACCAGTTTTGCAATCATATAGTTCAGGAAGTATCAACTGGCGAAATAAGCCACGTTGAATTAGAGTGGTTTAATCAAAGACAAATTAACCCGGCTTAGCCGGGGTCATGCGGAAAGGAGTGAATAAATTGGAACTTTATTTATTAGACGGTGAATGGGTTGACAGAGAAACATTTATAAGAATTTGCGAATGCACCCCAGAGGAAGCCAGACAAATGCAATTAGATTGGGAAGAAGAGTGCCAGGGCTAACGCCCGGAAAGGAGTACAATATGGTAATCGTTTTTAGCGACGGCAGCATGGCCAATATGGCAGCAGATTATCGGCTTGAATCCGAGGAAAGACCGGCAACGCCGGAAGAATCTAAAATCTACTGGCAATGGCTCGATGCTATCCCCTACCCCGCCTGATGATGGCCTTTGGTACAGGCCAAAACTCCCTCCGGGGAGTCGCGGGAACCTAATAGAAAGGAGTGAATAAATATTATGCTTAAAGTAACGATTACCCTTAGTAACGATGACGCCGAACTACTGCAAAAGGCTGCCGACAATATGACGGCATGGAATGCACGTCGAGGCAGGAATACCATTTGGACAATTGAGGATTACCTGCGTATTGGGGCCTTGCAGCAAGCCAGGGAAGACCTGGAACGACATGCAGCCGATTTGACCGCCGAATAGGCGGTATTTTTCTGCCCAAAAATAAAAAGCCCACCCCCGGCCATTGGCTGAGAGTGGGCTTTAAACGAACCTGGAGGGTGCGGCTAAATATAAAAAATAACCCCTTTATGGAATAACAACAGCTACTCCCAAAGTGGTTATTTTAAAAATATTGACATTATACACAACTTGCTGTTGGTTGATAATTTCCTTCCTCACTTTCTCTAAAACTAATCACATTATCATCATGATTTAAACGCGAAATTAAGTCTGGCCTAATTTCAATACCTACAGTATTGATGAATTTAGAAACGTAAATGATGTCGCAATACTCTTCTAATCTGCTAACCAATTTCCTGTCCTTCAACTTTACAATTAACCTTTTCATCTTTCACCACCCCAACAAGTTTATCTATATTTAAGGCGCCATTGCCTTGGTAATATCGAGGATACCCTGTGTCGTCTGCTGTACTATATATATATTGCACTGTATCATTAATATGCCTGTCAGACGTCCGAATTGCTCCAATCACTCCAGCAACTATTGGAGCAGCCAATGATGTTCCAGTAATCAGGCTGCCATTAGCAACGCAATATCCCGGTGCCACAATATCGGGCTTAGAGCCATTAACGCTATCTATACAAGAAAACTCAGCCACTCTCTTGAATTGGTCAATTGCTCCAACAGTAATGCTTTTTGTGGCAATACCAGGACATTGAATATTATATGTAACAGAATTTCTATTGCCTGCGGCAACTACGATTGCTATTCCAAAGTCACTAGCCACATTAATTAATTGACATAAATCACATTCGCTTTTACATCGAGGATCACGATATATAGATGAAGATATATTAACTACATTAACTTCATTTTCTATAGCCCATTCAATACCCTTCATCATATTAATTTCGTCAGGACGATCTTTCCCAATCTTAACTGAATATAACAATGACCCTTTTGCAAAGTTCTTAATGATTTTTGCGACAACTGTTCCGTGTCCTTTAGTATCAATTATACCTGTACCAGTTAAATCGATGTGATCAGCAATACTTTTATTTATATCGTTTGCTCCAGAATCTAAAAATGCTATTTTAGACCCCCATCCAATTAGATTGTTGTTCGTTAACAGTTTTTCAGATATCGTAGGTTGGAAGGTTATTGAAGATGTTGTTAAGTTTTCAAATACTCCTTCATAAGGTACCCTAATCTCTCGGATAAAATCATAATTATCGCCATCCCAAGGGGTATCCGTTTTTATTCCAATAACTGGCACATACTTCGATTCATATGTTATTAAAGCACCGATTTTATCAAGAGCCTTGCGGCAAGATTTTGTTAACCTGTCATGCAAGCTAACTATGTAATCCAATGTCAGGACCTCCATAATGGACAGCCTTTACATATTTATAAGGCGATCAATAGCATGTCCAGCCGTTTTTGACTTGTCAAAATGTTTTTGCCAAGTCAAATTCTACACTGGCACTGGAAATTCCTGCATGTTTTTAAATATAATTAACATTTTCTTGTCTATTTATACTTTATATCGTTAAAAATCTCAGAAAAATAATAATAAAGATAATTGCTGCTACTTATTTCCAAAACAAAAAAAGCCGCCCAGGTCTCCCCGGACGGCAATAAAATGTCCCACCCTGGTCCGCATAGCTTAGAGGCGTGGTGGGCTCTGTTGGTTATATTATATCATTTCCGCAAAGCAAAATACAGCGCGGCCCCGGCAAATAAATTCCGCTGCCAAGTGAGCCTATTCCGTTCCGACTTGACCTCTTGCTCGTATGCCTGCAAGGATTCGTTGGCCTTCTGCAATAAGCCCTGCGCTGTCAATAAGTTTTCCTTGGCTACTGTCGATTCGGCTTTCAGCACCAGCAATTGATTCTGCAACGCCGCCAAGTCCGCCTGATATTCTTCCAGCTTCAGCCGCGCTTGCGTCAAGTCCGTTTTCGATTGCTCCAAGTCGCTCAGCAGCCGCCCGTTGTTCTCGCTGAGCTGCTGAAATATCTGCTCCAACCTGGTCAACTCCTGATCTGTCATGCTGTACTGAGCCGAACAGGTACCAGGCAGCGAGGCCAGCAAGCAGGCAACCAGTACCGATAGCAATAGTCTTTTTATCACTGAGAATCATCTCCTTTATCTTGGTTAAACTAAACATGTATCCCACTCCTCTCCCAATAAGCGCCGCCTCCACGGCGCTATTTTTATTGACTAAGATAATCAGTTACGCCACGGGCTATGGCTCTTGCCATCCTATCCCGCCAGGTCGGATTTGCCAGCAGTGCGGCTTCTTCCGGATTGCTGATAAAAGCCATTTCGACAAGCACTGCCGGCGCATTAGTGTACCTAAGCACATAAAAATTTTCCTCTTTATCAACGTCACCGTCAGACCAGTCGGCACGAATTGGCAAGTCCGGAAATGTGACTGCCACCTGATTAGTAATGCAAGTTGCAAGCCGATCAGCGCCAGTGTTGCCTTTAGTTGTGTAGATTTCAAAACCTTTGGCCGCCGGATTAGTCGCAGAATTACAATGCAAACTGACAAATAAATCGGCTCCCCAGGCATTTGCAACATCACAGCGGAATTGCAGGCTATCGGTTTCCGGCTGTTCCCTCTCGGTTCTGGTCATTCGGACCAGGCACCCTGCCGCATCTAAATAGTGCGTTACTAATTTGGATACCGCTAAATTTACATCCGCTTCCTGCAAACCGGTTATGGGGTTGCATGCCCCTGGGTCAGTTCTCCCGCCGGCGTGGCCGGGGTCAATTACGCTTTTAGCCATTACAGTTTTACCCCCTTTTCCTCTCTAATCTGGATCAGTTTATTCCGCAAAAAAACGGGTATGTAGTGACCATATCCCAGCCGGTCTATGTTTTCCAACAGACTTGTTACCTCAACTATCGCAAAACCGAACAACGCCATGGAGCGCAGTGTATTTGTCCCCATAGCCACGTCTGCCCAATATGCTACAGCAACAGCGGCAAACATGGCTATCTTTTTTTGCATACCCTTATAGCCCTTACGCGAGCTAATTTCGTCCCGCCTGCTGGCCGCCGCCCATCCGGTTATATAGTCGGCTAGGGCAAAACCAAGCAATGCCCATACTTGATTATCAACGCCGCCGATAGCAAAGGAAAAGCAGGCTCCTAAAACAGAGCCCGCCGCTAGGATTTTTATCTCGCTGATCGTGTAAAAGGTTTTGAGCCAAATAAATACATCGTTAATCAAATTCCCCACCCCCAACAAAAATAGAGCCTTTCGGCTCTTACTCTGCAATCAGTCTCTCTGCCACCGCTTCCCTGTACTCTTCCGGCACATCTGTTTCAAGTGCCATTCGTCCAGCCTTGACTAAATAGGTGTAGGCCGTGATTTTCCAAGAAATCAACATATTACTTTCCCTCCAATACTTCAATTTTTGCAGACAATGCAAGGATTGCTTCCCACATGTCTGCCGTGTCCTGGTCTACAGGCGGAGTTACTGGTGCACCAGCTTCTGCCTGCATCTCTGTCCAAGCCGCTTCTATTTCCGCTAGTGTTGGCAGAGTCTGCTTTGTATCTTCCCAGGTATTTTTTAAATTCTCGTATGTGTCTGACATGCGCCAAGCAGCACCAGGACGTATTCTATCCAGAACTAATGCAATATCCATTTAATTCACCCCTTACCCTATTTTTAGTAATTCTAGCATAGCGTAGGTTTCAACCTCGCCGCTAGACATTGCGCTGCCAAAACCATACGTGGCGAATGTCGATTGACTATAATGCTGTAGTTCTAAAACCGTAGTAACAGCTACTGTAAACACGTCGCCCAATATTGAATTAGTCTGAACCCAGTCCCCTGTGTCTGGGGCGGCTGCTTGTTCCGTACTCCCTACAGATAAAGTCGTCGCCGCTGTAATGTTCCGTAATCGTATTTTATGCCCATCAACATTATTCCCAGGCGCTGAAGCTTTTACGGCGTATGTGCCTGCAGGGATAGTTAACTGGTTACCTGACAACGACACCCCGCTTATGTTCCCGTAAGTTTTTAACTGATTCAATTCCCGTGTTCTCCAGGCTCCAGATGTAAATGTACCGCCGCTTGTCCCACTTGCTTTTTGATCGCAGGCTTTAACATAACCAAGAGTTGTTTGCTTACCCGCTACCTCGTTAGCAAGCGCTGTTATATCAATTAAACCCTGATTTGTTTCCGCATCAAAGGCTTTAACACAATACAGCATTTTTATGGTTCTCGGTCGAACACTACTGAAATACCCAGTAAACGCGCTAGAAGCCTGCGTCGTCGGTACCTGATATTGTGTTAGGGTCTGCGCTATTTTTCCGTCGTTATTAGGTAACTCACCAATTGCGAGCCGCGTAGGGTTAGAGAGATTTCCTACCCAATCCGGTACTTGTGTAGGTTCTTGCCATGTACCTGCTTCTGCCGCCAAGCCGCCGCGTCCGTAGTCTAGTAATCGTGGAAGTCTAAAAGTGGTACTTCCATCCCCGCTACTATACGCGCCTACAGACGACTGCACCGCCGCCTGTGCCTGCCATTCAGCCTCGGTAATTAGCGGCGCGTTTTCCTGTACCCATGCCCATAATTGCGGGTATGTGGCGCGGCTGATCATTGCGCCGGTGTCCAGGGCAAGCCAGCCTGGTGGCGGAGTGTTGGACAGACAGGCTTTGATACTGCCAATGGATTCGCCGCTGCCACTCTTAATGTCCCTTACCCGCCACCTGACTGTGCCGTCTGTTACTTCCTCTCCCACGGCAGGCCATACAGGCTCTGTCGCTGCTGTTGTACCGTCTTGGATGCACTCTAGGTAGGCGTAACTGGGGAGGGTAGGCGAATATTTTACATCACCGACAACATAGCTTGTGCTGTTCTTTCGTAGATGCAATAAGTCGGCGTGTGCTGATGTGCTGGTATTATGCTTGGTAATTGCAGGCTCGTGGGCGTCAGGGTCGTTATCGTGGACGTTTACGGCATTCTGCATGACCGCCACCGTTACCAGCCCGTCCATAGCAATGCTAGCTGTTATATTCGCGGTATTCGAAAACGCCAGGTTTATTACAAGTTCCTCCGACACCGCCACCGGCCCGCCTTCTGGTGGCAAAAAATCCGGACTGCCATCTGCCGTATAGGCGTACAATATTTCTCCCACATCCGGGTCCTGTGCAAAAACACCCAACTCCCGAACATAAAACCCATCTTCGATTCCTGCGTTGGTCGCTATCCCATGGATTTTGCAGGTACCATTTGCCAGAGGTGTCAGTGCCGATATATCAATAATTTTTATCGGATGTACTAAATCGCTGAGCGCTGCAACTGTCTGGCCAGTACCCAATACACCGTCACCAATTTTTAATTTTGTGATATTCATGACAGTGCCGGCTTCCACCTTGGCCTGTAGCGCCAGGCCTTTGGCTGTCAATACTGTTCCGCTCCAATTAGGCATGCTGTATTTCAACTCCTTTGAACTGATATGTTACCCCGCCGGCATACGCCCTGCCAGCGATACTCGCTCCCCGGAACGTAGCTGGCATAATCTCAACCCTGCGGCAGCTGCCAACAGCACCACCAGCATAAACCGTGCCCGACGTTTCTCTGTACAGCGCCACGCCTTCAAGCCAGCTCCGCGTATTCTTCACAGTATCAATGGCTTTTTTCAGCCTGGCATATATGGCAGCATCCGGCATCTGTCCGTCAATTTTTATAACCCTAAAAAAATACGGCTCTCCGCCGTATTCAAACCATTCCTGGACAATGCCCTCATTCAGGATGGCTTTAACTACTTGCTCTACTGCCCAGGGCGTCCCTTTTCGGCGATGTTGCGCGATCGACGTTTTTACTAACGTCCGTTTCTGCGCTAAGCTAATTCCTGGTTCGTAAAAATCCACATGCCATTGCCAGGCAAGCAGGTCAATCACGTCCTCGGCCAGTTCGTCAATGCGAGATATTAGCAGCACCGTTGGAATGGCTGCCGTAACCGCCTGTAATTCACCCTCCAGGGCCGCGGCTGCCGCCTGCACTTCGGGATCATCCTTAATGCTCGGAGGTACCAGGTCAATTAACCTAATCGCGGACATATCAACCATCGGTAAGCCCTCCATAGGTCACAGTGATATTATCAGCTATGGCGACCTGATATTTTTCCAGAGCCGTAAAAACTGGTGATGTTACTTCCACTCGCCCAGCGCCTGCTGCTCTTGCCCGCCAAATCAATTCAGACGGGTTTTCATCCCGGCCCAGCCTGGATTTCTGCCACGCCACGTAATCTGCAACAGCCTGATTTACCGTCACTTGGATATCGGTACTGATTGTTGTGTCATCCTTGTTAATATAGTAGACCATGTTAATATCAAACCCCACTACTTCTGGAGCCAGCGCTTCCACCTGATCCGTAAGCGGCCGAACTGCCTTATTGGTTACCGCAGAATAAACCAAATCCAATATTTCTGCTCCTGGTACTTCTCCACCAGCTAGCAGTGGCCGTAATTCAACTTTTCCTGGTTCTGGACTGCGCACCGACACGTCAACAATGGTTTGCGATGCCGACATAGCCCAGAAACGGTATGCTCCATCCGGTCCGGCAGTGCTAAAGGATTCCGGCGCCAGGCGGATCCGTTCGCGGTAGGCGTCGTCAGTTTCTTCATCGGCGCCGCCTTCGCTCTCCGTGGTATTCGCGATAGACTGCACCCATGGAAGCGGGTCGACCAATTGGTTAACCTGTCCAGGGACATAACCATTGCCGGCGTCTCCCGCAGTCAGGCAGGCAGCCGCCGTATCGCCATATAAAGCACCGATCGGGATAGTAACCGGACTTGAAACCTGAAATACTATGCCGTTCGCCGTCGTACCTCTGATGCCAGCCGGGATAGTCACTGCTTGTGGCTGAGCAGCTGACAAATTAAACCGGATAGTTGTTTCCGCCGGCGATGCCGCTAGGCGGGTAACGCCGACCAGGACGCCGAGATGGTCCAAGTTGTCGCCCACGGCATAGGCCAGTAGATTTTGTTTAGCAGAGTAATCTATTAACACCCGCTGTTGAATTATAATAGCGGCAACAGATTGCAAAAATAGCCGGACCGGATCACCCTGGGCGAGTGTCCGGCCGGCTATGGCTTCATACATGGTTATCACTGAAGCTTCTATGTGCGCGGCGTCAGTGTCAGTAAAACTGATAGATGGTAGATTTGCCAGCACTCTTATCCCTCCCTTAGCTTCTGCACCACTTGTAGCACTGTACCGGCTGCCTTTGAACCATAGATAGATTTCGCCGCAGTCGGTTTGTCAGCCGACGTACTTCCCAACGTATCCAGCACACTAATTGCCGTGCCCATCGGGTCGCTTTTAGCGCTTACAGACAAATTAGCCACATCTAACCCCATACGGATATAACTGGCTGTCGCTGCCGCTGAGGCATTGCCGGTCTGCAAATCTGTAGTCGCCGCCAGAATGGATTCCATTCCGGTAATGGCCAGCGACGGATCACGCACACAACTAACTGCAATGGTTGCCATTTCAGCAATTTGACTAACAGACAGTCCCGTTTTCCTTGCCGGCTCTTGAACAGCAGCGGCAACCTTTTCGGCTTTCTCCTTCTGCACAGCCGCTGTGTCCGTTGTTTCCTTCACAGCGTTTGGATCTGGTTCGAGATAGTATTCTTTCAGGTTAACGTCTACAGCAATATATAGAACAAATCCCTGGTTATCGACATATTTCCAGGCTTCGCTAATACTCTCAATAACGAAATTACTCAGCGTTTCATTGCCAATAACGAGCGGATGATATTCCCCTTTTTGCACGATTTCTCGCAGTTGCTTAACTTCATTCAACGGATTCAAGCCGTGGAAGGCCGAAAAAATAACCTGGAAAGAAATTTCATCCAGGCCGGGAGAGATAAATTCTAATTTTGCTTTTTGCCCAATAATGGCATGTTCCTCAAATTTCGCTGCAGTCTTACGGCTAAACTCATCAAATGTCCGGGTTTTCTCGACAGACACTTCAAACGTGACCGGCCCAAATGTTCCTATTGCCAATCAGATCACTCCTTTAACCGTAGGCGAACCGTCGGCTGTAGCCTGCCGTTGATGGGCTCACCGTTGAAGCTAACCCGTGTAACTTCTACTCGGGGCTCAAACTTCTGAACGGCTTGCACGATCTCCGCCGCCAGCTTCGCCCGTGATACCGGCATAGGCAAGTCCAGCAGTTTGGCATTGACGCCAAAAGACCGGTCTAATGGAACGGAATACACCGGCGTTGCCAGGATGGTCCGGACGTTCTGAAATATTTCTTCGGCAGTAGTTGCCGGCGCAAAGTTAACGGCTATACTGGCAGCCGCCGTAATTTCGATTTCCATCCTTTATCCTCCTTATGCCGGCTGCCCGGTAGTGCCGCCGCCGGGCTCTACACCGCCGTGGACATGCGTTTTTAATGATACGCCATCAGCAATTACGTCTCCGGTCACATTCACGTTGCCGGCCGCTACGATGTTAACCGGCCCCTGCGCGCTTATCATGAGCGTGTGAGTTCCAATGTCATATTCCAGGACGGTGCCGTCCTTAAAACTGATATGGCGTTTCTCCATATCATCTACCGGCGGCTCATCTACATCCGAATAAAAAGACCCAAGGACAAATCCTTGGGCATTGCCACTCGGTAAAAACAGACAGACAACCTGTTCGCCGATATCTGGCATCCACCAGTCTTTATTTTCCTGACTCTGTTGTACAAGTACAGACAGGTCATAGGATACCATGTTCTGTCGATCACCAAACACCACTTTGACAGTTGCTTTGCCCCGTGACGATACCCGCCCAACTCGAACCAGATTTTTCAATACAGGATCCATCAGTATCCCTCCAGTACCCGGCGCAAGTCAATTTTTACGGTGTAACCGGCGCCGGCGTGGGTTGCTTCTTCAATAAAATATTTGCCATCGAATTTGCCGTAACCTTCAACCATCACTGTCCGGGCCGCCAACAGCCGAATATCGCCTAGAAGCGAAAACGACATTTTAGTTTCGCCTTTATTTTGCTTACGAAGTTTTTTCCGAGCCAGCTTTTCGGCCTTGGCAATACTCTTTACTCGTTGGTTTATCACCAGAGTTTTACCGGTAGCTGGCTTATTGGGCGCCCGGTAGGTATGGGATATGCTTTTCTTACCTTTAGGGTCGTGATATTCTACTCGACAGGCTGAATACACGTCCCGGGTAGTGGTCGAAAAACTATGATCCAGGATATGCGACTGTCCGCGCTTGATGGTCAGTACCGGCTCCATGGCTTCATATTTTTCTTCATCAAAAATGACAATCTGCTGGTCAGACACCTTTAAAGACAAACCGGCATCTTCGCAGCGCTGCTGTAAAAATGCCAGGTCAGACTGTTCGGTTTGCTCTACTCGATCCTCTTCCGGATCGTCGTCCGTGTCGTAAAACAGGGTTAGTCCAGCTTTGGTGGCAATGTCCCGAGCAATGGTTGACAGTTTTACCTTTTCCCAGCTCCGCGTTTTTTCCTCACCGCGCAGGCTGGCCGATTCCGGCACGGATAACGCCTTTATGGTCACAGTAGCGGGTGAGGCTTTGCCGTCAATGGCATCAATTTCAAATACGCCCAGCGGCAATTCTTCCGTTTTCTCCTGCTCTGTCCAGTGCTCGGTAACCACGCTGGCGGTCAACGTGGCGCCCTTATCCGGCAGCCAGTCACCCATCCAAAGCCCTGCACGGTCCTCCAGGCTTATCTGTAAGTCATCAGCCTTGCCGCTGGCATGGTCAGTGTAAGACCAACTAAGTAAATAAACAGCCAAGTCTGCCGATATGTCTTTGTTGTTGTAAAGTAGTTTTAGTTTCGCCCTGCGTGCCTGCATAAGCTCACCTCTTCCATGGCGGCAATACCGTAGATGTGGCAGTAGCAACATCGGGAACTTGCAGGGCCACGTCGGCCGAGAAAAACACCGTCTCTCGGTGCTGCGGATTAGCTTCAATTAGCACCGACATTTTACGCTCGTCCCCGTACATCTTATAAGCAATAATGTCCCATGTATCGCCCAAAGCGGTTACATATTTACGCATAGCCTAGTCTCCTTTGTTGTGCCGCCCAGGCATCCATTTTGGTTTTAAAATCCTCAGCTTCATTTCGAATAACTTGGCGCACCTTTGAAGCCACATTAGGATCGCCGCCATCTACGGTTACATTCGGAGAATAGACGAAGGTCGGACCGGAACCATTACTCGCCGGACTATCAACAAAATCCTGAAACAGTGATCCACCACCAAGCCCCATCATCTGTCCTGCTGTCGCCCAGAGGGACAGCGCCCGTGAGCTACCATCAAGCGGAATAACCGCTTCCGGACCTTTCTCTGCAAACAATCCAATGTGTGGGCTTGTGGCAATCGTACCATTAGCATAAGCTGGTATTTGCATGGATACATCGGCGGCCGCGACACTGCCACCACCGGTAAACAGGTTTTTTACCCAGGCTGCTTTTTCTCCGAGCCAGTCAAAGGCCCGGCCAAACCGGTTATAAATCCCGTCGACAAACGCCTGCAGTGCTGCTGCCGGATCATCCCAGAACCTTGTCCACCATCCTTTTACAGTGTCCCAGTTCTTAATAAGATAATATCCGGCTGCCACTAATCCGCCAATGCCAACGATTAACATACCAATAGGATTTGCCGTCATAGCCAAGTTCCATGCCCACTGCGCACCAGTCCATACCCTAGTTACTCCTGCCGCTGAACCCGCAATACTAAGAAAAGTTGCCATGCGCCCTACATATAGCAAGCCGGCGCCGGCTCCTCTTGCAACATTCCAAGCCCACTGTGCTACTGTCCATGCTTTCTGCGCTGCACCTATTTTGGTCATCCATCCGTACATGCTTACGAATGGAGAGATTACCGCCCAACCAGCCCAGGTCATGGCGCTCAAAGCGACCGTGCCGCCCAGGACCGCTGCTGTCAGCTTAACTACCCAACTGCTTAGAGTCGGATATTCTTGGCTCATTTTAACTAGCCATTCCGTTCCATTGCTTACTGCACCAGCTAATTTATTTATTTCTGGCAATAGTACTGAGCCGAAAGTAATAGCTGTGCGGACAGCTGAAGCTTTAAGACCTCTTAGTTGGCTTTCCGTGTTTTGCAGTTGAATAGCAAATTCTTTGGACATACTGCCTTTGGCTTCATCGGAATTGCCCATCTTGATAACTCGCAAAAATTCTTCATAGTTACCAGAAATTTTGGAGAGATTATCAACATGCTCAGCTCCAAACAACTCAGCCAAAACATTGTTTCGGGTCGCCGCATCAAGACCGCCAATGCGTTCAAACAGATTCATAATAGTGCCTTCGGCGTCTTTGAGTGCGCCAGATTGCAATTCCTCTGCTGTCAACCCAACTTCAGCAAGTGCACCCTTGAATTTTTTCGATTGCGTAGGTGCTGCCGCAACTTTTGTAAATAATGCATTAAGCGCAGTACCAGCAGTCTCACCTGTTTCACCCATTTGCAGCATAGCAGTAGCCATTCCGGCTAGCGTGGTCCGAGACATTGTAGGTATCAGGGATGTCGCTGTGCCAGCTGTTCGCTTCAATACCTGTATAATATCGGCACCAGCCGCATTCGACCGGTCATCCAGATAATTGACAGTATCGGCCAATGCTTCCAGCTGGGCAATACCTTCTGTAGTTTGCAAGCTAATACCCATGGCGCTGCCTATTTTGGCAAAATCCTCAGTAACCTGTTCCGCTGGTGCCTCAAAAGCCGTCCCCATCATAATGCCCATCCGCGCGAACTTATCAATATTTTGCATCCCTTGCACGCCAGACTTAGCAGACATGGCAAACGCCTTAGCCATGTCATCCGGCATAATCATCATGTCTTTACTGGCCTGCATAACCTGGCTTTGCGCCTGGTAGTAAACATCAGTAAGTTGCCCTGCGTCATCCCGGGCACCGTCAACCTGCTTGGCTACGCCGGACATGGCGGATTCGAAATTTATAGCTGAATACACTGGACCGCCAACTGCCACAGCAGTTTCAACAGCCCCAGCCATATTCGCTCGGGCATCACTACGGGACTGACTTACTTTGTTCTGCAAAGCAAAAGCCTTGGCATAACTCTTTTGTGCTTGCTCCGCTTTTGCCGTTTGTGCCGTCAGTTTTCTATAGGCGTTACTGTATTCTCCCGCTGTCAGCACGTTCTTTTTTTGCTGGGCATCAAGCTCTCTCATCTGGCCTTTTAACGATGACACCCGGGTATTAAGCTGTGTCATGCGGTCAGAGGCAGAAGAAAAGCTGCGGTTGAAGTTAGAGCCCATACGAGCCATAATATTAAATGCAATTTCATGCATGCGACCAGCCATTACTTCTGCCTCCTTTGCGCATCATTAATGGTTTCAATCCAGGCTTCAAGTTCTGGGAAAGGCATGCTTAGCCAATATGTAACCGAAGTCCGCGCTTCTCTGGACAATCGCAGTGCCACTGCTCTGATTGTCTTGGCCGGTTTAGCGCCCAATCCTATTCGAGCAAAAAACTTTGCACTTCTCCAGTAACACTGCTAAATTCTTTGGCCGGTAGCGCTTGTATCAAGTCGACTGAAACACCAGCCGCTTTAGCTGCAATGATGGCCTGGTAAGCCTTCGCTGACTCTAGCATTATGGCGCGTACTCCCATAGCCCGCGCTTCGGCTTCAGCGTCAATTACATCCTTGCCGGTTAATTTGTCCAAATCTAACTTGATTTCGGTATATTTATTGCCTTCAAATACAAACGGCTTTCTAAACGGAATCGTGATATTTCCCGTGGTAGTGTCTTGGTTTTCACTAGCAGTACCTTCCTGGTTTTTCATTTCATATTCCTCCTTGCTATTTACCTGTATTTCACATATACTGGAAGTGAGGTGAAAGACATGGACATTCTACATATGCTCTTGCGCATAATAGTCTTAGCAATATCCATACCTTTCGGCCTGCTGGCCGCTTTGATACCTGGCTACGCCGCCGGACAGATCGTAGCGATGATCGGCCTACCGGCTGAAATTGGTTACTATCTGGTGGGCGGACTGGTGCTGGTAGTGTTTTGTGCCTACTTCCAGGACCGGATCACGCCACCGAAAAACGCATAAACGAAATTATTCAGGCCGTACCCGGTTAAGGTACGGCCTTTTATTATCCACCAAGCGCCAGGCGAACGGCGGCGAGATAATCCACCCCATCAATCTTGCAGATAAAATTCAGCTTGTCGATTTCGATGTATTCTTTGCCGTCATACCAAACCTTATAATAGGTTACTTCCAGCGTATTAGAACTGTCTGTTGGGGAACCGACTTCTAGCTTGCCGGGCTCCGTGCTTTTCGGTATGCCGTTGACCGTCACTCGCAGCGGCACTGCCCGGTAGGTGCCGTTGGCTGCGTCATGCACCTGAATTGCACCCCGCAAATCGAGCTGGTGAACTTTCGGAGCTGCAAGAGAAAGTGATTTCGGTGTCGGTGTGCGCCATGACAATGAAAGTTCCATGCTGCTATAATGACCGATAACCGGGCTGTCGTATTCGCCAGCAATGCCGGCGCCTTTGACAGTTTCCGTCATTGCTTCTAATTTCGGCAATTCTGCATCAACGAGGCCGACAAAGTTTGTTCCATTTTCATATGCCCGGAAATTGATTAGTTTTTCAGGGATTCGATTCATACATAAGCCTCCTTTCTTAGTTAATCAAACAGTGTGCTGAAATAGGACACATCATATTCGATTACTTCCTCGATATCCTCGGCCGGAGGAGGTGGTGCAACATAATAGTGCAAGCGAAAAACCCCGTTCAGCAAGTCTGTTACGGGGTTTTCTGATTCTAAAAACTCAACCCGCCCGCCAAGAATTTTCTCCGTGGCCGCAAGGCCGTTAAACCAGATATTGGCGCTATCCACGAGCGTATCCACCAATCGGCGATTGGTCGGATCATCAACTTTTTGCCAATGGGTCAGTACTAAGGTGTTTGCAATCCAGTTAAACATGCGCCGTACCGGAATAAAGGCGTCTTTAATGTCAGTGTTACTCGGGTATGCGCCGGTACGGTTCCCCCAAAGTTTCCAGCCACCAATAAAGTTTAGTGCGGTAACAATTCCCTGGCCGTTTAGGTAGTTAGCCTGAATCAAGTCAAGATACACTTTTTTACCGTCTGCTGTCAGCGCCATGTTAGCTTGCAGGGATTTATTAGACGGCGACTTATATGGAATATCGTCATTGGCCGCATCCGTCTGGCAACAAATCCCGGCCAGTTGCGTACTGAGATGAAACTGTTTGCCGCTTAAAGCAACTTTCGGCCAACAGACTATGAGCTGTGGGTCAATATAATTGTTATTGGTTTTCCAAGCTGGCACCTGAGTATATTGCGTAGCCGCATCTTCACCGGTTGTGGGTATATCGGCAATCGCCGTCGCCTGAAATACGCCGTTAATGCTGCCAGACTTGGCATGCAGTACTGCAGCTACCAGCGGATCCGTAGACCAGCCGGGGGCTAAAACTTGTCCAGGGACAAGTTGAAACATCGGATACACCCGGGCAACCAGTTCTAAACCCTCTGGCTCACCAGTGGTGATGTCGATACCGCCAACAATGTCGTCACTATCGACCATATCCGGCTTCAGTTTGGTGTAACTCAAAACTAAAGACGTTTTCTCGGCCGTAATTTCGCCACCCTCGACGGGGGTAATAACAACATTGAGCTCGTCATTGTAACCAGCAACATAGTCTGTGCCTTTTACTAACGGTTGTCCGGCTTCGACCAGTTTAACTACCAGTGTACCCAAAAGGACTGGCTCGCCAGAGATAATGGCCGTACCGTCAGCAATGTTTACGGATTTATTGGTTACAGCTTCTTTATGCACCGCCGGGTCAAGTACGTTAATCAATACCACCGGAGCCACATTAAATAGGGAAAAATGACTGTAAATAAACTCGCAGAGAGTGTATTTATCCCAGTCATTTGAATACCCGAAAGCCTTGACTGCCTCGGCGTAGGAATAACAAAGTACCGGATTATTCGCCCCTGCTGGTTCACTGGCAAGGTGAAGCGGCGCTGTACCGAATACAACTGGTAGCCCCGCTGATGTTTTCACCGGTGGAATAATAGATGTTGGTACTTCTGAAGGAAATACGCCATGTTTATACGTCACGTTTCAAGCCTCCTTCCTGGATGAATTTCTGGATTTCCTTATACCGCAGGTTTTCCAGTGAACCTGATGATTGAATAGCTGTGGTGACGGCTTGCAGCTTGGCCGGTGGCACAAATAGCGATTTTATCCCTGGACACTTTTCAACCACATCTTTCAGATGCTCCGGAATCCCGCCTTTATAGATGGTATGCCGCTGCAGCAGTCCGCCAGGCAGGCTGGGGCCGCAATAAATAAAGCGCTCCGTTTTCACGGGCGCTTGTTCTTTCTTATTAGCCATAATATGCATCTTCCTCCATTTCCGTTAGAATCGGCCGACCGATGGCCCATGTAGTAGTCATCCAGGCAATCCAATACGGCCAAGGCTGTTCGTCCGGTTGCTCCCACTTAATGGGTAATTGCAAATCGAAATGTCTAGCCAGCGGCCGGCGCGTGATGATAGCCTGCCGGATCCGTTCCAATACATTCAGTGGGTCCCGCCAGCCCTGGCCATGTTTTGAGTAGGTCGTTGCAATCAGTCGAACAGTGGCCGTACCGACATCCTGGGTATCTTCTCCTGAGCGGAAGCGGACCAGAACAAATGGTACTGCTCTTGCAAATTCATCGTCCGGCGGTTTCCCTGGTCGCGGTTCGTCATCATCCAAAAAACCAGCAACTACGGACGGCGGACGCGGCGGTCCAGTTTTGGCCTCCAGGACTAATTCGGCAGTGGCGTCGGTAATTAACTTACATAATTCGTCGACTAAGATAAGCGGTGTACTCATTTGCCATACCTCGCTAACATACGGTTAATTTCGTGATTTAGTCGGTCGCTTAGCCGCCGGTTTGCGCCGGCTTCGACATATTGGCTAACTGATTTACTTTCTAGCATCTGGGCAACGGATGGGCCGTGTCGCTGGACAATAGGGAAGCGGCCAGCGCTAGTACGATTAAATACACCGACATGGCCGCTGGACATTTTTGCCACAAATGATTTTGCAATGGTACCACCGCCTGATCGTTTTACCTGAGCATATACACCATCAGCCGGCCGGCGCTTAGTTACTTTGCCCGGGCGAATTTTATAGTACGACAGCGCCCGCGGCCGTCCCCGGGAGGTTACTGCCGCGCTTAGATTGGATGTACTAGCCTTGCTAATACTGATAGTTTCGCGCACACGACCGGCAGTGATGGTATAGTCTTCTTTTGCCTTGGTCACCGCATCAGTCCGCGCCCCTTCGGCTGCCCGGTTTATAGCATTGGCAAGCACTTTCGGTATAGCTCCTGGGATATGCCCCAGCATCAGCTTTGCCATGTTAATCTGCTCAGCCGTAATATCAATCATGAGCGATTCGCCCCCAGATCAATTTCCAGCATCCCCGCACTGGCAGCACAATTAAGCACCTTGTACCATTCCCCGTCTACCGTCATTTTCTGATCACGTTCCGGTCGGTATCCCAAATCCGACTCACTGACAAACAGGGTTAATTCCCGCTGGTAGATTCCATCATAGCTATCGCTTTGCCGGTTACTGCGCTGTTTGGAGATATCATCATCCACAACACAGAGGATTTGCTGGCCGTCAATCTCGTGCATCTCGGCGAATTCATCAGGATTAAGAAAAACGGCCACCAAATCGGCGGCCATCATATCTTTGAGACTCATATTATCCTACCAATTTGACAGTAGCAGTTGTCGCGGCCTGCAGTTTAGCAGACAAACACCAGCCACCTATTGGTATATTATCAGTGGCAGTTTTAGTCAATTTACTTGCTGTTCCATCCCAATAAAGAACGTCACCTGCACCAAAAGCCACTGTTGTAACAGCCGGTACATCTGCAAAGACACCTTTAACTGCTACGCCACCAACACTCCCTGGTGCAATATCGGCCACTGCAAAGCCAATTCTTGTAGTAAGTGACACAACCTGACCGGCAGTAATGGTTTCCGTTCCGGCATTATAGTAATCAATAATATCACCGTTTTGTTGATATACACCTTGTCTTGCCATTCTTATTCCTCCATTTTATAATGTTTTAACTCTAACATTTATTTACCAGGGTTTTTGTATAGACCACGGAAGTCCAACGCTTTTACGCCGAACTCGGAACGAACCTTATAGGTAATTCCGTCTACTTCAAAGCCAGGCTGCGTTTCAATGTATGGAGTATCTTCCCCGTTCAAGAATGCAACCTCTATCGTATCAATGAAACCAGGAGCCGTTGCAAAATAATAGGCGTCCGGATCTACGGCATCCAACTGTGCATCGGCTACTACCTCTAACAGGTTTTGAAATACATTAGTTGCTGCATTGTTAGCCCCTACATCCACGGCAGATTTTACAAGCTGCATCGCATCAAACTGTAAGGCTACAGGGCCAATCCAAAACGCCGGCGTAATGTTAAGCGGAACGGCATCCTTCTTCTGCAGCCCTTTTTGTTTTGCCATGGCTGTGAACCCTGCCTTAAAAGTTTCCTTGCTTGGCGCTGCTTTGACTGTGGCTTCAATATTGGCATGAGGAGTGCTGAATAATGCATTGCCGTCTGCCATTTTGGGGTTGCCGGTTAAAATGGAATAAACCGAATAATTGATGGTTAGCCGAGCAGCGGCACCAAACTTAGTCGGGATATCCGTCAACGCTTGCAGATCATCGTTAATGATGTCTTCACGGGTTAAGCTGAATAGTTCGCCGTATTTTTCCAACTGGATATACTCGCCGGTATCAGACATAGCCACATATTTATACTCATTTCCTTTGGTGACTTTACGCAGTAACGGTGCCTCGCTCACCTGCACCCTGAGTGCTGGCTTATAATCATTCAGATTCCCTCGCTTGGTCCAACGTTGGTAAGTTGTTGGTGCAGTTTGATATGCCGTCATAAGAGATTTATTTGCAACGTTGGCCAGGACACTGGGGAAGTCCGATGTGGAAATAACGGCTCTGACCAGTTCCCTGCGATCATACCCACGAAATGCTTTGCCATGCGTACGTTGATATATTTCACGCGCCAGGTCAATCATCGTCATTCCCCGCAGGCTTTCAAACCCGGCCGCCGGTTTCTCAACTTTTAGACCAGCTCTGAAAGACATTGCATCGGAAGCAGCTGCGCGAAATTTATCCACATCCTCCTGGCCGAATTCAATTGCAGGGGTTTCAATTGGTGTTCGTTGTTTAGCTAATCGCTGGACAATTTCTTTATTAACATCAGCAACGGTAACACCAGAACGTATGAATTCCGTAGTGTCTAATTCTAATTGGGGAAAATTCCTGCAAAGTTCAGTAATTTCCAGTGCTCTCTGCGTTTCCTGTGCTCTAATTTCTTCAGGGGTTTGATTAGTTGTTTTACTTTGAGTATTGGTTTCAGGCATAGGTTGTTCACTCCTTTGTTCTTCTTGATTATTTTGAATTTGCGGTTGTGTCAATACTGGTTCAAACTTTACCGTTACTGCTTCTGGTTTAAGCAATGACCGAACACTTTCATCGTTCTTTAAAACATCTGCTATAATCCCAGCAATATCTGTTTCCTCTTGTTCCAACGACCTGCCAATTCCTACATTGGGATCAGCTGCCGTTGGTTCTAGACTAACTTCAAATGGTTCCCAGTCAATTACAATTTCACAGGGGCCAGCAAAACCACGAACTACTTTTCCTGGTTCAACAACTGTATAAGCATTAGTAACATAGCCCATAGAAACCCCACGCAAGGATTCGCTATCGACCTTCCCTTTGATTTCTTGCGCTTTAGTATCACTATCAAATCGCACTTTGATGCGACATGTTCTTGCCTGTTCATCTTGCCAGGCATCAACAATTGGGCCTAGAGGTACTAATCCGTGATTTGGATCTCGTCCATGGGCAAATAAAAAAGAGCCAACTGTTTTTAGTCGCTCTAATTTTGGTTCGCCTGGGTCATGACCTAGAATTTCAGTCCCCCACCAACGCGGGACTGGAGTTTCACTGGAAAAACTAAATTCATACACACCATCTTCGCCATCAACAGCTCTCATATCAGCGAGCTCTAAATAGCGATATTGTTTAGTCCCCTGCTCCTGTTGCCGGCGTTTTTTTGTTTCCTCCGCCTTCATCGGCAATATCATCACTCCCTAATCCTTTATCTTGTATGTACTTTTTCTCCCTGGCTCTTTGATCAACAACCTCCTTCCAATCCTTGCCCTGTTCAGCGCATTTTTCTTCCAAAGTAGCAAAGTTTGCATCAACCTCCTCGCCGCTGGCCTTTACATCTTTCAGCGGATCAATCCATGTCCAACCTGGCGGAATCCATACATGCTCCAAATACCGTTCTTTTTCCTGCCAAAAATCCTTAATGTTGACCTCGCCAGTTAAAACGGCGCTCATAATGAATTCATTGAAAATTTCAATACAGGCATGCTCAATAAGATAATCCTGTATTGGTTCGAATGTTTTTCGATCTTCCAACAATCCTTGTCGAGCCGAAGAGTAGGTTACCTTAGACACATCCCTACTAACCATTTCATAACTGAGGCCTTGACCAGCACCAACCAAGCGCTGCTGTTGCTCTACAAAATCCTTTGTGTTTGTTGGGATATTCCCGGGATTAGCAACCTCAATGTCTTCGCCTGGCTGCAAGTATTCAATCATACCTGGTTCAATAGTATCTACCCGTTTAGGGCTTTTTTGTCCATCGACCGGCATTTTTTGGATTCTTGCGTATGGGTTCGAATTACCAGGTGCAGCTTTAATAAACATAGAAAAACAAGCGGCAATTCTTGCTTTCACTCGCTCAGCTTCGAGGTATTCTCCGGAATCACGAATTGAATCCATGGAACTTGCTAATTCAGAAATACCACGAACCTGAGTCGGTCTGGTTTTACTAAAGAGATGAATTACTCGGTCAGCAGACACCCGAATTGAATTAACTGCAAAATAGCCGTCTGGCAGGGTTTCATAAAGCCAATATGCTACCGGTTTATTCACCTTGTTGACTTCCACACCAGATTTTACAAGATTTCCGTTTTCTCCATACTGGCGAGATGTATCTAGCTGATCCGGCTCTATTAACTGAATTTTAAAAGGTATTTTGGCTGTAGCATCAAAGGTCTTAATAATAAAAATTTCACCGTCTACAATACGCCGGCGAATAAGCATTCTCATTATTTCGTTGAAGGATGACTGACCGGTAACATCGCAGTTTTCATGACGGCACCACTTTTTCCAGGCTTTTTCAATAGCTTTGTTAATTTTTTCGTCATCTTCGCCGTTTTTCTTTTTTACCCGCGCCTGGAAATTAAAACCCCGTCCAACGACATTACGTTCAAATGACAAAATAACACTTTTTGCGATGTCATTATTGCGTTCTAAATCCCTTGCCCGCCGTAGTAAACGCTCACGATATGGCCGATCAATCTGTTCTGCTGTCCCGCCGGCTGCGGCCCATCCTGATCCTAGTCTGTCCATACGAGCGGCGTCATAATTTCGAAGTGTTTCACCGGCTTGCCGGTAGGCTTCCCTTTCATAGGCCCAGCGTGGCGAAATCATGGAAATGACTTTATCAATGAAATTCATAAACTACCTCCTACCGCGTCGGCCATCGAGCGTATGCCCGGGTTGTTCCCAAAGATTCGTAAGAAATTTGCTGTTTTAAAGCTGCTTCGCGCTCGTATAAGGTTTTTAGATTTGCGTGAACAACATTTTTACTTCCTATTCCATATTCTTGGGCACCGGTTTCAATTGCAGCAATCTTCGCCTGTACCCGGGCAAGCTGTTCTTGAAGCGTTTCCATATTTTTCATCACCTCCTCAGCCAATTGCTCTTCCTTGCTTCCCTCTCAATAGGCGGTACCGGAATCACTATCTCAGGCTCAACCAAATACCTCACTCCGGCTATTTCAGCTGCCAGAGCACAGTTAACCTCAACGTCCAGCATATGGTTTTGCGCATGACTGCTGATCGGCTGCCATTCATATGTTACTCGGCCTTTTTTATCTTTTTGCTCAATCTTTTGCTCAGAACAAATCATATCGGCATAGCGCCGGTCACAGCCTTGATATACATTCCATGAGCCTGGAGCACCAGCAGGGACAGTTAGTCTGCCAGCTATAAAATCTTTGAATTGATTGGGATCAAAATTATACAGTAATAACCCGAAAAACTTATCCAGCTTGGTAACAGTATATCGTGCTTTTAGCGGTTTTGATGAGCCTTTAGTGGGCAGGCATATACCCTGGTGCTCCGCGCAGAACTGGTATACTTCATCGGTATTGTAACCAGAGTCAATGCAAGCTAGGTTAATATAATAGGCCTCACCCAATGTTGTTGGGTAAGGCCTATAGATAATATTTTCAATTTCTGCCCACGTTTCTACGCGGCCATAATCCACCAGCCACGATGTCAACTTCGGCCCCCACGCTCTAACTCCCCACCAAAAATGATTTAACTGCACATCAACGCCTAAAGTAAGCAACTGTGCTTTGTCAAAGACACGGCCTTGTTCATAATCCAATTGCTTTTCTAGCACTATATCTGATTTTAACCTGCTTGCTTTGTTTTCCCACGGCTCTGCTAGCCATGAATTCACAAAATTCATGAGATTGGACGGTGTATCCTTGGACTCTAGAAACTCTCTAGCGATACGGCCAAACGATACAAACGGGCTATAAATCGAATTGAGATGATAAGCAACGGTTCGAATTCGCCCAATCGGTTTGTTTTCAGATACCCACTCGCCAAGCCTAAGCATGGTTTGCTTATGGCTATCGCTAATTTTACCACCACAATGAGCGCATTCATACCAAGCTACATCTTCTACTAACTTAGGATTATCCTTTATTTCCTCCGGCCATTTAACTCCGCCGCGGTCCCCTTTCTTTGCCGGTCGAAAAACAAACGGCTGCATAGCTTTGCAATGAGGGCAGGGCACATGGTATTTATACCGGACATCAGCCGCCATATAGGCAGGCCAAATATTTTTATTTTTTGTTACAGGGGTTGATGCATCAACAATTTTTTTATTATGGGGAAAAGCCTTGGTCCGTTCCTCCGTTAGTTTCATAGGACTTGCTTCATCACCAGACCATTTTTCGTATTTGTCAATTTCATCTCGAAACAAATAGCGAACCGGTCGGGATGCAGTTTGACTTGGAGAATTAGCGCTTAGTATAGCTATGAACATGTCGGTAAAGTCCAGTTCAAGCTCTTTACTGCGAACATTAAACTTATCAGCAATAGATATTGTTGATGTAATCATGGGCTGTAAACGCCTATTGCTTGAAAACTTGCCGGTACTTTCTTCCGGATATACTAACGCCGTTGGCCCGGGGTCCTGATCGATCAAATAGCCAATCATGTTATTGATGCACTCGGTTTTAGCTGATTGCGATCCCCAAACTAAAATAATGCGTTCAATTTCTTTGTCGGTAAAGGCATCCATCGGCCCCCGCGTGTAAGGAGTGAAATCGGTGCGCCATGGACCAGGCTTGGAGCTGATCAAATCCAGCACACGATTCTTGTCCGCCCACTGCGAAACAGTCATTCGCTCCGGCGGTTTTAATGCTTGCCTTAATGCTAACGGAAACTCAATTACATTATCTTTTCTTCGTCTTTTTGGCTTTTCGATACTGGCTGGTGCTGGAGAGTTGTTCAAGGAGGTCATGGACGGCATCAGTCATCACTTTCTCTACAGAGCGCATATCCAAGTGTGCAAGTTCTGGGGCAATTGTCCTTGACCATAAAAGCAAGTTTGTTTTTAATTGATTTCCAATAACCATCCATTGCCTGTCCACCTCCTCTTTAGGGATATATTCGCCCTTCAGTACTCCAAGCTGTAGTTTTTCTTTTTCAGCTTTCATTTCGCGATAATCGGCATCAGATTTAAGCTTGCGAGCTTCATTGCTCAAAGGCGCATTACTGCCAGCACCAAGGCCACCTAGCCATTCATTCAGCTTTTGAATATTCCACCAGCCACGGGCCTCATTGGGAGCTCCACGCTTTTTCCAATCAATCAAGGTCCGTGGTGTAACGTTAAAAAACTTGGCTGTCATTTCCGAATTTAGGTAAAAAAAATCACCTTCAAATTTTATCCATGAAGGCACAGTAATACTAGATTTTATAGTTGCCATAATATTTTCGATTACCTCACTTAATTCGGAAAATCGGAAGTGGATTTTTCAGTTTTCACAGAGACAAAAGTCGGGGCTCGCAAGACCCTCAAGCCGTCTACCCCTCCGGAAGGACCCATTTATCATCAGCCGTTCTCGAATGGCCGGGGCCATCCAGACCACTCTCCCATAGCCGTTGCAGTCTGTCTGATGCTAATGATGGAGGAGTTACACAAATAAACCTTGTCACTTGTTCTGACTTGCCAACGTTTCGAGTTTTATTTAACACAATATAGTCAGTCACGTTATCAGCCTCTCTTTCGTTTCATCCTGCCTTTATCACGCTGACATATCCCCGCATTCGTTCGCATCAACTCACGATAGTTATCACCACGCGGCCGCTTACGATAGGTGACACACTGCCGGTCAACGTTATACACTCGGTTAACTGTACAAAGCTGCTCTGGATTATCGTTGTGCTGGCAGATTGAGTTGCAATAAAGTTTTTCCGGCAAGTGGGTCACCTCCGTTATGGGTAAAAAAAGAGCCCCGGTTAGGGCTCATATTGTTGGATATTGTTGAGCAATAATTTTTAACTGTTTTAATCCATTCTCGGTTAACAATCCTTCTTTATTTACAATACCCATCTCAATTAACTTTGTACGCAAAGAAGGACTTGTAAGCATTTTAGACAATTGTTCTTCAATCTTTTTACAGTTTCTAGCTGAATTAATCGATAAATTCAAGTTTTCTCTACCAAAGCTTCTAACTAGCATCTTAAATATATTAAGATGTTGATTCGACATTACAGACAATTGTTGGTGTAAAACTGCTGTCTCTAATTGATTTTGCAACTCAGAATATTTTACTTTTAGATTAGTTAATTCCTTATTTGCAGTTGATAAAGCTATTCGATATTTTTCAGCATCTTGCTCGTTTAATTTAGACTTTGTGATTAATTCCTGTATTAGTTTATCAACTTCGGCTTGCTTAGAATCTGCCTTTTCTTCGGTTTTAGCAACTTCCTCAATAATGTCAGGTGTTGTATCTTTAAATCTAAAGCTTAAGCCAAGCCCATTTCCTTCGAGTAATCGATCAAGTAAATCCTTTATAGCGTCCTTATGATTTCTCATAAATATAATAGCTATAACAGATATAGCTATTGGCCATGATGCTATCACTTGAAATAATCGTATAACTATATCAGCCCATTTAAGGTAGAGTTCAGACCACTCCATAAACACACATCCTTTCACCAACTTACACCATTCGACAAAAGGCAATAAATTCCTGCTAACAGAAAAGCCGCCCAAATGGACGGCTTGCAATTTAAATATAATACTTTCAATTTATATTTTACTTTATTTATACTGCCATTTCAATGACATCTTTATGCCTTCTGTGATAGCCCGTCAATGCCGAATATTAAAGCACTTAGCCTGTTATAGTTGGCTTCCATGTCACGAAAAAAAGTTCTTTCTTCAATATCTTCCTGCTTGCAGATAGCTTCTCGGCTAGGCTTGGCGTTATCATCTTGAGGGAAATAAACCGCTTTAAGAATCCGGTATCGTCGCATATCCTCAGGCTTCCCGGTGCGCTCGCAATAAATGCCGTAATGCATAACCATCTGGTCAATGTGTGCCAGGATCAGTTTGGTACGAGCAACCGACTGCTTGATAGAATGAATATAAGTTGTTGCGTCAGTATCGTCTAATGAATCCAGTATGTCAATGACATATCCATATTCGTTTTCAACTCGTTGCTCCTTTTCGTAGATAGCATTTTCGCAATGGTCTTTTAGTAACTCATATTTTTTTAGCAGCAGCTTTGTATTCCGGAGCCGTTTATCATGACGTGATTTAAACTGCCGGCGCTTCTGCTGTTCAGAGTGATTTAATGCAGCCTTAGCAGCAGTTTCGGATATAATCTCGACAATCATTTTTTCGGTTTCTGAATGGCTGTCAGACAGTCGCTTGAGCAATTTTGCTTTAGCGGCTGTTCTTATTGTTTCCTGCGCCCGTTCATGAATTTCGCGGCATTCCTTGCAAACATCAACACCGTAGAATTGTTTACAGTCCGGTTTTTCAGTGATGCATAAACTGCATGTAGTCAAAATATCACCACCCGTTTTTCTTGGAGTAAAAATTCTTGCTGGATTTAGGATACAACCCGCGACACTCGGCGCAGGGTTTATTGTGCGGATCCGCTTCGAAATGCTGGCAGCCATGGCAGAGCGGTGTTGGCATGGAGTTGGCTTCTGTGGTGTGGGGATATTTAATCATTCAGGCACCTCCATAAACCGGACCGGGATATTATTTTCCCGGGCAAATTGTATTTCCATCTGGCATCCTTCGGACTGTCGCCAGTCGCCATAAACGTGGAGCTCATCTGAGCGGGCGAGTAACACCAGACAGTATTTGAGTACCAGTTCCTGCGGGCCGCGCGGGTCTACAAAATCGAATGCATGTAATGGTGACAACGGGACGATTTCGCCAGCAGCAAGGAGTTGCTGGCATATTTTATTGACACGGGTTAAATTATTATCGATATCGCCCCTTAGCGGATGGGCTATGTATACGGTTTTCAAATTTTCTCACTCCCAATTTTGAGTTGATTTTAATGGCAGGTTAGTTAATTACCTCGGGAATTCCCTCAACTCTCGCATAACCGCCCGCCTTAGCGACTCCTTACCATGGTCTATATGCGCCTTACCGGACTGCCTATCCCACCGGCGCATCCTCTGTAACTCCCGCTTGTCCGGTATGCACGTTGCTGTGTAGCCTTTGCGGGTCATGGTTTGGCCTCCCCATCCCCGGCATTGATCGCCCGCCTACTCGCATTATTAAAAACTTCAATTGCTCCAGTTGCTTTTCTAGCCAGCAGGACAATTCTCAGCAAATCCGGCCTGTGCACCTTGTCATATTTACTATCTACAGGCGTTTCAGCAATCTGGTTGGCCTGCTCGGCTCTGGTGGTCAGTTCGGCGACCTGATTAATTAAATTTTCATTTTCGATTAATAAACTTGCATAACGAGAATGAATTGATTCACTCACCGTCCGCACCTCCCCGGTACTTGGCTAACGCCTCCGCTAAACATCTGCCGTGTCCCGTGTCTCCTAGTTTGTTTTGCTTTAACCATGCAAGGGTATCAGTGGCGACAGTAACCAGATACTGTACCCGCTCCCCGGCCTGCTCTGGGGTGGTGGAGAGGGCTTGGTCAACCTTGCTATATTTCGCTAAACACCTTTCTGTATGTGGCTCATAATCACAAGACGGCTCGTATTTGCATACGTGACATTTTATATAAGAGCAATCTTTCAGCGCTTTTCGAGCTATTTTGTTCTCCCATTCATGCGTTGTTAGTCCAGCTATACAATCCAGCGCCCCCCGCACCACCTCATAAGCGGCCTGGAGGTTGTTAATTTTGTGTTGCTGGTTATCAAATATTGCGCTCATGTCAAGCATTTTTAAGCAACAAGCTTTGTATGCATCGGCAATCTTTTGGTCAGTTTCAGCTATTTCTTTTTCAGCCGCCTCCAACCGGGCGCGGAGGTCGGCGTTTTCTTGCAATAATCCGTCGATAACAGCACTACCAAAAAACGTTTTTCCTTCCGCTCTTGCCTTTTCAACATAAGCAGAGTCATATTTTATACACTCACTCACCCGCGCTCACTCCTTTTATTCCAAGCCGCAACAGCCTGTTCTTTGGTGTCAAAATATCCGCTTGAAGCTCCGCACCCACCTTTGCTAAAATTACAAACCACCAAAACATATTCTTCATTGTCGCAACACTCAAATTCCTTACAGTCTTCCAATCTCTTGCAGTCGCTAAAATCAATTTCACTTCCTCCGCAAAACGGACAAGGTTTTAACTCACTCACCAGCGCCAGCCTCCTTCTCCAATTTAGCCCCGCAGTACGGGCAGTATATAACTTCATTCAGTACCGTATAAAAACGCAAATACCACTTTGCTGGTTTGTTTCCTGGCATTTGTACTTTCTCGACTCCAATAGTATCAATTTTATCTAAGACTCTACACCTATGCTCATCGACTGTTAACGCCATGCTCACCCTACTCCGCTCCCTTTCGCTGTAGTCGGTCATGTTCATTCAACACCCGGCAAAACTCTTTGCAGTCGCACCCTGCGCACAAAACCTTATCCTGCTTGGCTTTTACCGCCGCCCTCCCAAGCTCTGCCTCCGGGGCCAGCGCTTTGATTAATTCAATAGTGTGCTGCAAATTCATAATGTCTCTGGCGGTACAATCTGCATGTACCAAAATAGCAATTGCATATTCTATAACATCTATCGCCTGCTCCGGCGTAATCTTAGCGTCCATTGGTGGCCTCCTTCACCTTACGTTTTATCTCCCAAAGTTCGTTTTCCACTTCATTGCATCTACGCTGTGTATTTCTCAATCTCCGTTCAAGATCATTAGCCCGATTCTGCGCAAAATGCATATGGGATACAGCGCTTTTAACTTTCATCCGTTCAGACAGACCGCGACTTAAGACAATATACTGCAAGACTTCAAATACAGCATCTTTATCAAATTCATTCCGCTTGGCCTTTTTAACACAGACTAAGCGATTATCAACCACATGGTATAAACCGATTCCGGCTGGCAAATCGTCCTTTCGAATTACTTCCGGCGGACTGACAAAGTAAAATGTGTTACAAACCGGCAAATAGTTTTGCCATTTCTTATCTTGCAGGAAGTCGTTCCGGCTGACTTTTACTTCATAGCCGATTGTCCGCATGTTTCGGTATGCCTGAGACATTGCAAAGCCATCAAGGATATAACCTTTTGTGCCTCGGTATACATGAGCGAAGAATTTTAGCTTTTGCTCGGTGCAGTGGCGGTGCAGAATTCGAATTACATCACTCTCAGTCACTTGTCCCCTCCGTCCCCGGCAGCGGCGGTATAATCATCCAGTGAGTTTTATCGTGTAATGTCATATCCTTCCGATATGTACCAACACCAAAACCAAGCTTCACATCATTAACGATTATACGCTGTCCATTTCCCGGCATAGTCTCCGGCGACACCGGCACCCACTGCTGGGCCGCCTCTAACTGCTCTTTCATGCCCTAAAGTCACATAGTTACCCCGGCCAGGCGATTTATACCAACACTCTATATAATCAATCACGCTCATTCTCTCCACTCCTTATTGTTTGGTTAGGCGGGGTTAGCCTTTAGCCAGTAACTTCAGCAAATGAATCAGATTCCCCCTGTATTGCATCAACGGCCGTCGCTCCCGCTCATATTCCTCTCGGTCTTTAAACCCAAATTCGCCGATTACCGGCTGTATCACATACCCATATTTCTGGTCCGGTTTTAATACGGCCCCAATATTCCGAATATATGCTAACATCGAAACCAATTCGCGCCCTGAATTAAACTCGGCCATTTCAAATAACCGCATCCATAACTCATGATCGCCTGGCGAGTGCTCCGAATATTTATCCTCCCATTGATAGGCAGTCATTTCTTTTAATAAATCAGTCGGTTCCGGTATGACCTGTTCAGGCGCATCGAAAAATTTGTCAAAAACGCCCATTTTATACGCACCACCTCAAAATATCCTACTGTATCCTACTCGGTATCCTACTAAAAAAACCTTGAAACCCGCGCCATTGCTGGATGTATCCTACAAATCCTACTATCCTACTCGAAAAACATACCTATAAGAGATATAAAAAAAATATTTTTTATAGGCAGGGTAAATTGTGTAACAATATTTTTTTTGCTCGCGCGTGTAGCGTGTTTTTGTAGTAGGATAGTAGGATAGTAGGATATTTATATATAAGAATATAGATAATATAAGGGTTTATAGGTGTTTTTTTGTATCCTACTCGTATCCTACTCGTATCCTACTCTTTAAAATTATTGTTAACTAGACACTATTTTTCGAGTTCTGAAAGCTTAATACATATCATTCTGACCTGTGTTCGTGTTTCACCGGGTTTAGTTCGTTTGATTTTAAAAACTCTTTTACCAGATTCAATTGTCGTAACTATTTTCTCGTCATTTGCCAATTCGCGAAGAACTTTTTGAGGAGAAAATCCACGTTCCCTAAGCACGTCATTAAATACAGTTGGGTTTATACATAAATACAATTCATCTTTAAAACCGTAAGACATCGGCATATTTACCCGAAATTTACCTTCGTTTGCCTGGGCCCAATCCACAATATAGTCCCAGGCTTTAGTTACGTCACTGGCCTCCGTTTTTGTGACCATGCCAGCAATGATATGCTTCGCAAGTTCTGCGGCCTCGCCCGCCGCCCCGGCCTCATCGGCGCCAAAAATCCACTGGCTAACCAGGAAATCGGCGAGAGCCACCACAGAGACTGAGTCGATATGAGAGTCAAGTTTTTCCGGGAATTGCTTCCGTATTCCGGCACGCATATCGTTGAACGTTTGTTTTAATGTATTGCGGTCGTATTTTATTAATCGCCGGATAAACTCTGTCCCGGCATGTCCGTGGTGATCGGCTGTCAGGCGATACAGATCCGACGCGAAGGGTTTGTTGTCGGCAAACGGTCCGCCGTAAATTTCAAGCGTTCGGGTAACGGCTCCGGCCGTGGACGAATCCCCTGACAGCATCCCCTCGCCGGTGGATAATACGATTGTCCGCCATGTCGCCGTTTGTTGCATACCACCGGACTTATTGCCGCGGTTGCGACCTTTTCCTTCAGCAATTTCGTAAATTTTATTTGTTGCCTCGGTTTTGTCTCGCATGGTTTCGCGTTCATTGAGGCCCATTGGCAAGTCATTACACAGGGAAAGTTTCTTCTCAATACCGGTTTTCGTGGAATCAAAACTAGTGCGCAATTCGTCCGGATCACCCCAGGCCGACAGCGCCACATAAAGTGCGGCCGTTTTGCCGTCCTGAGAATTCCCCCAGTTATGTATGAAAAATATTCGCTGTGACAATATCCGTAAAAGCGGCGCTGCAAACGATGCAGATAATATAAATCGAGCTACCGGCCGCTGCCTGACTTCGGCGGCGAATTGCTTCCATTCATCAAAACTGCCAGATATTCGGTATCCACACACCGCAGAGTTTGCGGCCGTGTCGTCAAGGTCTAGCCGGTAACCTCCTTC
This sequence comes from Sporomusa sphaeroides DSM 2875, assembly GCF_001941975.2. NCBI lineage: Bacteria > Bacillati > Bacillota > Negativicutes > Selenomonadales > Sporomusaceae > Sporomusa > Sporomusa sphaeroides. Next base: position 4,858,053 of record NZ_CP146991.1, read on the forward strand.
GGCGCCCGGGATAAATATCTCATCGCCGCGCCAGCCCATGCGGGATACGGCTTTACCTTCAGGTATACTGTTTAAGTTCGCGCCCTCAAGTTCATCAAACCATTTCACCAGCCACCTGGCTGATTCACTGGATACGGTAAGGCCTTTGTCAGCCAGTTTAATAACTTTTTTGGCATCAAACACTTCTGAACGGGCTAATAAAACCGACTCCCATTTACGGCCACGAAGAAACGTCACTTCGATTTTTTCAATATCGCTGTCGATATTTCTAAGCCGGCTTGTGAGTAATACTGGCACATGTGACGCCCGGTAAGTTTTGACGTTATCCCGGGACCAATCCTGATATAAAATTCCGTTTCGTGTGCATATCCAGTCCGCCGGAATCATCATGTCAACTGGTGAGTCAGGGATAATTGTTTTTACGCCCTGTGCTGGCGCTCGGCTGGCAAGCTTTAGTTTTGCGGTGTGTTTTTTAAGCGCGGCCTTTAATGTATTGACGCTGATTTTACCTTTCGCCCGGGTTTTGAATATCTCAAACTCGGCCGGATCCTGCTCTTGCAACAGTGCCAATGCGCCGATAATTTCGTCGTTAAAAACTGTTTGAGTTTCGACCGGTACCGTTCGGGCTATGGCGCGAGCGCGGGGAATTTTTTTGAGTGCCCACCCGCAAGGAGCCTTAATATCCTGGCAGCCGCCAGGTGGACAACCGGTGAAACCTAATGTACCGGTTATATACTCGCAACTGTGGGGATGATTATCTTCCAGCGAATGCCGAATTTTTTCTTCCGTTTTCTTTGGATCATATTTGACTCCCAGCACTGGCCGGATTAATTCATGGATTAGCTCTGGACCACCTTTACAGCGGGACAGATTCGCACAGGCAGCAAACCATTCAGGTTCAGGTATTTTCCCAATGCTGGACCGGAAACGCGCCAAAAATGCACATTGAGAGATTGCCAGTTCCGCCGATCCGTCACCGTCTCGGCGTTCGAATTTTGTTTTCCTGGTTCTGTCGCCGGTGGCCTGTTGGGGCTCGGCTGTGTATGGTTCCAAATCAGATGGGTTGTAACGTTCGGATGATTCATGAATGATTTTTACTTCGACCGGATCCGATTTATAGTTTTTAGTACCAGGTACCCTTAGGACGCGAGACAGGTCATGCGTTGAATCAAATTTATAACCTAAGGTTGCGGCATGCTGCCTTAATGCAGTTTGAAATCCGTGCAGTAATTCAGATGCTTGTTTCCACTCTTCTGGCGTATCAAGTGTCCAAATTTCGCGAAATAGCCAATAAGCATGAAGGCCATGCCCTGAATATATGATTACGCTCGGCTCTAACGGTATCGCATTGATAACTTGCATGGCTGCACCGATATCAGATGGCAGTTTCGTTTCGGCGTGTGCATCACCGCTAGCAATATCCATATCGAACCATAGGCCCGGAATAGCGGTTATTTCTTCGGCGGTTATGCGTTCGTAGTCGCCTTTAGGTTTATCTGTGATGCCGACGCCAAAGTATACGTTTTTCTGTGCATTAGAGAGCCGCAAAGCCGTTTTTATGGCATTGTCGGTATTATCTATAGGGAACCAATATGTCCGTTTGTCTGGGAGCGTCCAGATCGATAGATATCCGGACTCAGCATTGCCGTATAGTTCTTCAAAAAAATTCACCCGTAACACTCCCTAATCATTGCCAATAAAAACACGGCCCAGGCAATTAATGCCGCGTTTACAATAAAAATACCAATCTTAAAACATGCGTCGGAGATTGCTTCCCTCCTTCGCGCGGTGAGTTTTAGCATTTATGGAATACCTCCTTAAAGGTGAGAGTATTGCCTGTATGGTTGCTGCACAGCGTCACATAGCTCCGGCAAATTTGCACTTACCAATGCTTCTGCAAATTGTGGCGGCACCGCATTTCCGCATCTTGCCACCTGTTTAGCCTTTGAATACCGCTTACCATTACAATCCTGATCAATAATGTAATCGGCTGGGAAACCCTGAGCAGCGAACAATTCATGTGGCTCTAGCATCCGCATGCCGATATCTACTATTTGATAATCCTGACCGTGAATAGTGACTAATCCAAGCCGGTCCTTAGTTGTGATAGTGTGTACCGGTTCCTCTATACTCTGACCAATGGCTGTCCCATAGTATTTCAGTAGAAAGGCCCTTACTTCGCCAAAGTGCAAACCGCCGGCAGTAATTGTTTGTATCGGTTCAGCCACTTCCTGCCCTATGTTAGTGCCTTTCATTTTAACCAAATGACTGGTAACTAAGGCGTTGTGATCAACCGTGGTTACTGTCGGCACTGGTTCATCCATTCCGGCGCCAGGACCATTATAATTACCGCCGTAATGCTTAGCGAGGAAAGCAGCTACCAATTGGGACTTACCACCACCGCCGGCCGTCACTGTTCCTAGAGGTTCATCCATGATATGGCCTACCGAATTACCAAACTGGCGAGAAATGAAGGCGGTAGCAATGGCGAATTTATTACCTCCGGCGGTTATAGTCCCTAATGGCTTATGTATATTGAGAACACGGGGTTCCTGCCCCTCCCGTTCTCCATATCCCATTTGGATCAGCGTTGGTGCAATAAGCAGATGTTCTGCCTTGCTGACAATAGTAGTTAGCGGATCATTAATCGGGTACTGCTTCCGGTCACCGCTAAATCCTGTATGTCCGATCTGAGCTACAAAGGGAGTAACTATACCCCAGCCATTCTTTGCCGTGATAGTCTGCAATGGTTCGTCAATCTCCTGGCCGCGAAAGTCAACGCCGTGATGATTAACCTTGATGACAAAGGGTTTAGGGTTATTTATAACAAACTTCTGAATCCCCCGGGCTATACGGCGCATTGTGTTTTCGGCCAGTGGTTTCTTACGTTCAAAGATACTCTGACACGGTAGTGACCAATCAATTATTTCGGCTGCCGTTCGCCATGGTTTGAGCTTCCCTTTCTTTACTTCCGGGCTGTCAGGATGACCGTGAGTAGGTTTCGGCCAAACAATCTTCCGCCCGTCACACCTGGCTATGAGGAATAAGCGTTTCCGTATAGTCGGAGCCCCATAGTCACAGGCCCGGAGCTCACGCCATTCAACTTTATAACCATGTCTTTTCAATGCGTTCACGAAAGCCTTGAATGTAATCCCTTTTTTCTTAGGGTCTGGCTTACCGTCTTTAAGCAGCGGCCCCCAGGTCTGAAACTCCTCTACATTCTCCAACATGATAACCCTTGGCTGTACAGTTGCGCCCCATCGTAACGTTACCCATGCAAGGCCGCGAATTTTCTTTTCAACAGGCTTACCACCTTTGGCTTTTGAAAAATGCTTACAATCCGGGCTAAACCAACACAATGCTACAGGCCTGCCTTTGGTTGCTTCCCTAGGGTCAACATTCCAAACTGATTCGCAGTAATGCTCTGTATCGGGATGGTTAACTGTATGCATTGCGATTGCATCAGGGTCATGATTAATTGCTATATCTACGCTACGGCCTATTGCTAAAGCAATTCCGGTGCTGGCCCCGCCCCCACCGGCGAAGTTATCGACTATGATTTCTTGAAATAACTGTTGTTGCAGGGCTCTCTCCTCCCTTTATAGAAATGGGGCGACCATCGCCGCCCCATAATTTAATTAAAATACTGTATCCGATTCCTCCGCCGGTGCGGCGCCGTCCTGAGATGCTGGCTGTTCGTCGGCCGGGGCCGTGTCAGTCGTATTTTCGGCCTCCTGCTCCTTGTTAAACTCCAGTTCCGTCTGCTTCAAAGCCTGATCTAACCGCTTCAAATCGTCCGTTACCAGGCCATGTCGCTTAATCAAACTGGCGAATTCCTTGATCTGGTAATCTCTGAGCGACCAGCGCACATCCCCGGCCGCTGTAGAGTTTTTCTCGCATCGGCTGAGTTGCTTGTCCAGAATATACATACGGGTTTTTTCATCGACCTTTTCCCAAACCTTGGCGTTTATAATCACTCGGAACACGGTTTCGTCCATCATAAACCGATTTGCACCCGATATTACCTGCACATCGGCATCGACTGGACTGCCTTTCTTCTGCCATGAGCCGGTACGCATCAGATATGCAATTTTTGCTTCCGCCAGGTGTCCGTGATGGTCATCAATCAGGCGGGCTGCCATAACCGTTATTGCTTCCGGCGCATATTCGTAGCCGGTCTTTTCCTTAGGTGGTTTAAAACTTTTTCTTGCCATTAAATATCACCTCTCTGTTGTTTTTGGCCGGTAACAATGGCCACGGCGTCTTCGACACTCCGGGCGATACCGGCACGGGCACCGCGAGCTTTCATGATACCGATAAAATTTTCTTGTTCGGGCCGGATTCGTCCGGCTGGGGTTTTGACCTCGATGGCGGCGAACAAGCCGATTTTTTTATTTATCATGTCGTGGGTTATCGTGATTGGGATTATTCCGAATAAATCACTGAAGCCTGGCGGTAGGCCGGTGTTAAAAGGTCGGGCGTTTTTTAAAATTATGTTGCCGCCTTCCAGCCGGATAACATCGTCTCCGGTCCAGGTTTGGCCAACATTGGCACGGAAGAAGGTGCCATGTTTTGATAATTCCAATCGAATTAAATTCTGAATGTCTGTTTCGCGCAATAAATCACCGCCTAATATTTTTTAATTTTGCCTGAATAAACACCCACGACGGCTCATAATTCCTTTCCTTTGCAATCCGCTTTAATTCATCAATCGTCCGCGCCCGTCCAACCTCCTGGCGTAACTGCTTTTTCTCCCTGGCGATAAACTCTTCAAGTTCTCCCGCCTCTTCGGCCAGCTGCCGTTCAGAGATTTGGTATTGATATCCGCATTCAGGACATACAGGTGCTGGCTTATGTGCATAGTAGCAGCAGGGACACTGCCTTATAAATACCTTTGCGGCCTCACCTTTACGCCGGGATTTAACCTCTGATTCTAACGTCCAAACCCTATCAGCGTCAGGCAAATCATGGTGAAATACGTTGCCGCAGTGATCGAGAATTGTTGCTATCTTAAATGGATTATCTGGGTCAGGCCTTAACGCCCGGCCGACCATTTGTATGTATAAGCTCAGTGATTGAGTCGGCCGGAGCATTATAACACCTTCACAATTTGGAATGTCGGCCCCTTCGGTATAAAGCTCCACATTCACAAGTACAAGCGTTTCTCCGCGTCTAAACCGTTCCATAGCCGCTTCGCGTTCTTCATCTGGGGTGTTGCCATCTACGGCCTCGGCTGGTACACCAGCATCGCAAAACTGCTTGGCAACCTGTTTAGTGTGTTCAACGGATACACAGAAAGCAATGGCCCGCTTGCCTGGAAGAAACCTTTCGTAGTGCTGGATTGCATCACCGGTAATATGGCTTTTAGCGACAGCCTGGAATAGTTCTCCCTTGGCATAATCACCAGCAAGTGTAGGTACACTGTCCAGATTCATTACTTGAGGCGGGGCCAGGTATTTGTATCTGCATAAGAATCCCCATTCCATCAATTGCCGGATAGACGGTCCCTGTACCATTACGTCATAACAATCTGACATGGGCTCGCCGGAAAGTCTTTTCGGGGTAGCGCTAAGGCCGATTATAATGGAGTCATTTTCATAATAATAATCAGCAATTTCACTCCATGTGCGGCTTTTTTGGTGCTGAGCTTCGTCGACTATCAATATTTTAGGAATTGGAATTTTGGCTAGTCGCCGTCTCAGGGTTCCCACACTGGCTACTTGCATTAGCAGTGATGTGTCTTGCGCTATCCCTGCTTTTATAATGCCGTGCGGGACAGATATCCGGTCCAGTGTATTACTTGCTTGTTTTACTAATTCCGTCCGGTGGGCCATCATACAGGCTCTGTAACCGTTGCTTATAGTGCCTTTAAGGATAAAAGATGCAATTGCTGTTTTGCCGCCCCCACAGGCAAGTTGTATTAATATACGGCGCTGGCCATCTTTGATTTGTTCGCGGACTTTATTGATTATTTGTTGCTGGTAATCTCGCAATTTAAATGCCGTTATTTATACCTCCCTTACGGGAGAGCGCGGATACCCCGCGCTCCTGGTAGTCTCTTAGCTGCATAGGCTAAAACGGCATCTCTTCCTCGGGGAATTTGTCGTTGCCGAACGCAGATTGATTAGTTGCGGCCTGTGTCTGGGCTACCGGCTTTTCAACAATCCGTCTCAGGTTTTTAAATTGGCCGTTATTGCCTGACTTTAATTCGATCTCAACGGTTTGACCAACAAGCCCTTTCATAATGTTTTCAAGATTGGCGGATGTCGGAGTAAAGCCTAAGTATTTGAAGTCATCAGTAGCTCGACGCACAGCTTTTTTATTGTCCTCGCTGTTGTCGTTTTTATAAAACGCTCGGTCAATCCAGATATGACTTCCTTTTTGTTCACCATCAATAACCTTAAGTTCCCAATGAACCTTGTCTTTCGTTTGGTCTTTGGTTTTACCAAACTCGCACTTTATTACTTCAGCCTGATATTTACCATCCGGTAAATCATCGGCAAATTGCTTTACCTCTTGTCCTGCTGCTTCATCCCAAATATCTTTAAAACTCATGTTTGTACCTTCTTTCTTCGGCTCTTGGCCGATAAATATTCCGTTTGGGCAGGGTTCTCCTGGCCCTAAATCATCGGGACATTCTCCCCCATAGTTCAGTAATCCTGGGCAGTTTGTTGGACATACCCATCTTTCATCGCTGATCATGCAGGCATTAACTCAGTATAATGAATAATTTTATCGACTTTCTTAGTTGCCCGGCAGTACTCGCACCGCTCGCACCTGACAGGCGGTTCCTTGCCTGCCTTTACCGCAATAATCCGCGGCATGTTTTCCCGGATTTTATTTAACTCCTCCTGCACTCGGTCATGATCCGTCAGGTCGATGATTGCATGGTCAGGAACCTTTTCCTTTGACACGGCGATGCAGTAAAAGTCTCGCCAATTGTCCCGGCCTCGGGCAATTCTCTCAACTTCGGAGTAAACAGCAACCTGAATCATATACTGCCATTCCTCAATAAAAGATACATATTTTCTGATCTCATCGGACCAGACATGCTCGGTGATTGACTTAGTTGTTTTTAGGTCCAGCAGGTAATTTAATCCTGGATTATCAACGTCAATTTTTACTTTCCATGGGATGCCGAACATTTCGGCGGTTAAGATAATTTCTTTGCGCCCCTGCAGGTAAAACATAACTTTGGGATCATTAGCCAGGCAGGCAATCATTTCATCAGCATGCCGGTACTCGGACTTTAATTCTCCCTTGGTAGGGCCCTTTGACGAAATAATCTCCGGATGGTCACAGATGAATTTTTCTAATGCATCCGGACCCTCTGCCCAGCAGTGCACATATTGGCCTACAAGCAGGGCTGTTTTATCTTCGGGCTCATATTCGCCTTTCAGATTCGCTAGCGTGGCGGCTTCGCAGGAGATCCAATTTTTATATTGGCTGACAGACATATAATGCAAGTTCGCGGCTTGGCTATGGTAATTTCCAGCGGTTAACTGCATATTCGCATTTCCTTCAGCAATTTGCAGAAATACTCGGCAGCTGCAGGACCATATTCTGCTGGCTCGCCATACTCGGCAGCAAAAGACTCCGGATTTTCTTCATATCGCCTCATCCATTCAGTGAAAACTGCCGCCATTTGCTCTTTAGTTAAGTTCATAAATACACCTCATTTCTTATCGAAGTAACATGCCGCCAAATCTGCCAGGTGCAGAGCCACCGCCAACGGATGTCCATTAAAAGCCTTACTCATTACCTGCCTGGTCGCATAATCCGTATCAGATAAGCCCATATGCCAGCGAATCGCCATGACCTCTTCCAAAGTGAGGCGAATCATCTGCTGGAGTATAATCACGGACTTTTCGCCGTGCCCTAATGGAATCTGGTCATCAATGGCATAAAACGGAAGTGAGTGCCAGCCGGTAAGCTGTTTGCCGTCCACGATAGGGTCTTTTTTGTTTCGCATTTCGACCTTATAGAAATTGGCTTTACAAAGATCATGCAGTAAAGCTGTGATTGCAATAGAGTCCTGTTTGTCCGCTAGATATAACGGTGCAAGCTTTGTCAGGTTGTCAAACACAGCAAGAGAATGTTCCAGTAATCCGCCTTCCTTCGCGCCGTGGTATTGAGTGCTGGCCGGTGCCGTAAAGAAGTCCGTTTTCTCTGACAGGTAAGTAATAACGTTCTCAATCCCTGGCCGCTGTGTTTCGCGGAGTAAATTTACAAATCTGTCCTTCAATCCATTACCTCCACTTCTTTAACTTGAGACTCCCGCCATGCCCGCTCGGCAGCCGATTCGGCGCGGTCAGGCGTGACATTAATCATGTCTTCGCGCTCATCCCGCGAATACAAACCCATTGTGAGTTCCGGTGCATGTGTCCGGATCAGGAATGCCGCTGCTCGGTACTGAAGCATAACCTCGGGCATGGTTTTCCACTTACTGCCGTTTTTGCCATGCCAGCCTTCACCCTTGGCCATTTCAATGGTGACCCTGGGGCCGACCAGTTTTTCACCAGTGGATAATTCGGTCATATGCGCCCGGCAGCCCCAATCGTCCTGGCCTTCGGTACCAACCCACTCATAACGGATTTTTGAATACCGGCCGCACTCGTTAGCAATGGCAATCAGGAACTTACTGGACCAGTTTGGCTTGCCTTGAATAACATCCAGGTTCTGCATAACCATCATGGCGTTTATCCCAAAGCGCTGGGCATATTCAAGGGCTATAAAGCAGTTTTCCGGTTTGTTTTGGTAAACTGCTGGAATAATAGTAGATTTGGACATTAACTCAGCTACTTGTTTTAATTGTCCGTAATTGCCGCCGGTTAAGGCGATAGATGACGATGCTTCAGGTATTTCTGCCGGCAGCGATTGTTCGGATTCTGACTCGGTGTCAAATATATCACTCATCGTTTTCCTCCTTTTCTATGGGCTCCGGCTCATCCGGTGCAAAATACTCATCCTGGCAGTCACGGCAGCAGAACTCCTGGTAATATTGCACCGGCCGGCCGCAGTTTTTACAACGTGCCATTACGGGCCCTTTCCCACATCTGATTTGTGGGGTTCTTTTCCTCAACCCAGCCTTGGCCTTCGCGGTAATCAAGATTGCCAGCATATATTTCCTCGCTTTTCTTGCCTGACCATTCGCCGGGGCAATCTGTAGTTAAACTGCCTTCCATTAGACCGCAAACCTTGCAAATTGATAAGCCGCCATCGCATACCATGCATCCTGGCTCGCCATTACAATTACAGTCCTTTGGTTCTCTATATTGATGGTCCATTATCCAGCAGCCTCCGACGCCTTAATCTCGCCATCCTCAATGTAAATGCCGACCGTAGAATCAGTACTGACGCTTGTTGTCCAAACCTGGAAGTCATTCACCGTTGCCATTTCTTCCACAATCTTTCTTTGGTCTGGATCCAGTGATTCGTAACCATCAATCATAACCACTCTGAGCTCTGGATTCGCTGCCATGCCTACGCCCATGCCGACACGAATTTTCTGGGCGCTGCTGGCCTGGCTGAATGGCTTGCCTTCGAAGGTTACGCCGCCGCCCGCGAAGTCCAGGCCCGGCACTGGGAATTTGGTGTTCTTGATAATCTCGGCTTTATAGTCAACAATTTTCTTGAGTTTCGCAGACAGATCGTCCGACTCGGTTTGGTGCTTGGCGACTTCGGCCGCTTTAGCCTGGCGGTCCTTGTACTGCTGGGCTTGTTTATTGGTTTCGTCGGCCTTGGCAATCCGCTCATTAATATCAGTCAAGTCCTCGTCTTGCTTGGAATCAATAACAGCCTTTGCCACCTTCAATGCTTGCTCCTGAGCAGATATTTGATTTTCTTGCTCTACCAGGCTTTTCTTGGCGGCTATTAGTCTGCTTTCAAGATCGCTGATGATTTCCGATGTTGCTGTTTTGTTGGACCGCAATGCAGCTAAATGTCTTTCTTGGTCTTGATACTCAGCTAAACGATTCGCATTATCCCTGTTAACTTTTTCTAGCTTCTCCTTCTCCGCCACCAATTCTGTCAGTAAAACCGGCTCAACCTCGGCAACCTCCGGGATACTCTCCAGCGCTTTTTTGGCCTTGTCCAAGTCTCGGTTAACTGCCGTCCGGCTCTCATAAACCGACTTATAAGCCGCATTCAGCATGTCCAGCGGATTCGGGCTTTCCTCAATGACTACACCGGATATGTCCGTTAGTTTCGCCGCGTCAACCTTCAATTCAACAACCTTCAGCAACATGTCAACCTGTTTTTTGGGATCCTTCTCTTTAGAAAACTCCATCGGATTAAATGCGATCTTGCCGACCAGTTTATCCAGCAGTGTCTGGGGCGAAGGGTATTTCGCACCGTCCCGGGTTTCGACCTTTAGAGTGCCGCCAGCTTTAGTTATTGTTCGGGTGACGATGATATCACCAAGATCGACAACTATTTTCCCTTTGTCGGCGCCTTCTCGGAGAGCTTCGTCCCATTTTGTGCCACACAACGCCGTACCGATAGCGTCCAGTACTGTGGTTTTACCTTGTTCGCATTTGCCGGTAATTTCGATCATGTTACCCTGTGGAATAATCTCAATGGCCTTTAACTTCTTAAAGTTTTCGGCTACTAACTTAACAATTTTCATTTGTACCTCCACGCATAATTTACCAGGAATATACATATACTAAACTGGGGAAGTCCGGCCCATTGGCGAAGCCAAAATTATTTGTTCTGGTCGATATACTTAACGATATCGCCAATAGGCTTGCCAATCAGGTCCAGCGCCTCGTTATCCGGAATTTCAATGCTATACTCTTCTTCAATCTCCATAACCAATTCAACTAAATCCAACGAATCTGCGCCAAGGTCGTCCAATTTAGCTTTTTTGGTTACTTCCGCAGGGTCGCAGCCTAACTGCCCAACAATTAACTCTTTAACTTTTTCGAATGTGGTCATATGATCGTCTCTCCTTATACTTTTTTACTCTCCGATGTACTGCTGATTGGTCCATACCATATATCTCACCAATTTCGCTGTAAGGGATTTTCTGTTTACGCAGTTTAATCATGTCCTCAGTGTCGGAATCTGTTAAATCACATCGGTTATTATGCTGTGTCGTCACCCCGCACACATAATCCAGTGCCCGTTCAACGGTGTACTTCGGTGATATTAACGCAAGCGCAAATGCACACCAATTCACGTCATTTAATACCGCGGCCGCTCTCATGTGATATCCACCAATTCGGCGTATCTGACCGGCACCTCGCCGGTAAACACATCAGTTGATACATATACCTTAGGCGGCTCCTGGCATCTTAAAATAGGCGGCTTGCAATTCTGGCAAACAAATTTACTGTCTCCTTGCGGGTAAAATTTCAGGCCTGATGTTAAACTAACTCCACAACAACGGCAACGAATATGTTTCATGGCACTACTTCGCACCTCCAAACAGATCATGTAACACCCTGGGGTTATAATGCCGCTCACTTTCCACATAGTTAGACCGCTTTTTCATCTCACCGCGAACTCGGTCTAATTCATTGAAGAACGGATTGTTTTTTGCCACCAATTCAGACAGTGGTTTTATAATCCGAATCGCATCATCCGCGTTTCTCCGGCGTCGTGACCATTCTCTTAGTAGCCTTATTAGTTTCCTGTCTTCAGTGCGGGTGGTTTTGTTAAATTCCGCATAATGCCGGATATCGCAAATTGCTTTATCGCTTAGGCTGTATTCTTCTTCAAGACTTTTTAATGCAGCCGGCAGTGTCCGGACAACAGAGGCAAAATCATCAGTTAGTTTTCGAATCTCTGATGGGGTCATTGAAGGCCGACCTTGTGCGCCGCTTTCTTTACGCAATCCGGGCAGAGTCTTACAGCATCCAGACTAACCAAGCCATCAGCGCTCCCGCACACGACGCAGCCAGGGTTATATTTTCTGAGAATGATTCGGTCACCATCGACGAAGATTTCGAGCGGGTCCTTTTCTTCTATATCCAGTGTCCGGCGCAACTCGCGGGGAATAACTACGCGGCCGAGTTCGTCCACTTTACGGGTAATGCCAGTAGACTTCATACGTAAACCTCCCATTGTTATTTGATTTTCAATGTGCTAAAATATCCGTAAGTATTTTTTGTTAGGCGCTTCTAAAGAGCGTCTTTTTTTATTTGCATTTTTCGTTATACGCCGCAACGATGTTCGCCAGCAGGATTTCATCTGCATTATCCAGCGGCTGGCCGTTACGCTCCCGGACAAACCAAAACGCTGGCCCGCCCTTGAACCCGATACCGAATTTCTTTTTGTCGTAACGGGCCATGGCTAACTTCTGAGAAAACGGCGTAAAGGGGCTTGGCATATTTTCTGGCATATTTTCACTCCTTCCAGTAATTTATGGTTAACCGGTCCCCCGGATGAATCAGCCCATACGGCTGCCTGTCCTTAAACACGGCGTCCCAGTTCTCCTGGATGATTCCCTCACGGAACTCACGAACGTCGCGCCTGACGGCTGATTTGGCCATATAACGCAAGGATATTGCGTCCAGAGTGTCACCGGATTTTACCGTATAGGTTTCTGTCACCAGGTGGCCCTTCGGCCCTGCATTACCGCAACTGGCCACAGCTAGGGCGATTAGGCCAGCAATTACAATCCGTTTCACTTACTACCAACCCTCCCGCATGGTTTTAACTCAAATAGCACACGCGCCTGACAATCATACTCAGGCTGGCAATCCGGCCGGCAGTCACCGTCGCATTTTTGGCGGTTACAGTGATTGACACATTCTGTGCACTGACAGTCAGTCGGCCAGTTATCCGGTACGTACTGAGTTTTCACTGCTTGTCCCTCCCTTGTATAGAGTCATAAACCTGATTCCAATCTGCTTCACATTTCTTGCTGTATCGTCGCCAGCCGATCGCGTGTCCGAGTATTCCAGCAACCAGCACTGCAGGGATTAACCACCACCACTCAATCACTACCCAACTCCTCTCGCCACGTACCGCGTGGCATTTTTATATACCGTTGGCATATGCTTGCTTTTTAAATTAACTACCAGCCGAGGGTAACAGGTAAACTGGTCGCTGCAAACGGGCTTGTCCTGGATACATTCATTTGTTAGTTGCTGGCAGCAATCCTCGCGCAGCTCACGGCCGCAGTTTATGCATTGCATTTTCTCACCTCCCGCTACGCCAATTCGGTATCAACTTCGCAGTAATCGTCGCATCCGGAGCAGTAATCAACAGTAACCAAAATATCTACTCCCGAACCATCATTCAAAGGGATATTAACGACTTTCTGGCCTGTTGAAACTTTAGTTCCACAACCTGGACAATTCATGAATTTTTTCACCTCCCTTGCATAATTCTGACCGGTATTGGAAATACATATACTGGGGGAGTCTGGGGTTTTATGTGGGCGAAAAACTATTCTTTGTTAACAGCAGTACTTTCAAACTGCAAAGCTATTTGCCCGGCTAACTCAGCTTGTCGCAGCTGGATTTTTTTACTAGCTTTTATTAAACCATCACGTTTTACATCAATTTGTAGATTGATTTCGCGTAACGCAATCCGGTCTTTCGTGGTTGGTACATTATGATATGTACCATGCTCATCGCTAAATGCATCACGAATACCAGCCGAGTCTCGCTTCTTTCTCATTACCCGTCGAAATTTGTCTGCCCAATACTTTCTTTCAAGTTCCACTGGATCAGGCTTTGGCTCATACTTCATTAAAATTGGTATTCCCTGCTCAATCGTTACCGCGCCATGATCCTGTAAAATTTCATAAATCATAAGCGTGGACAATTTCTTAGATCGCAATCACTTCACCACCTTTAAGCGTTTCGTTTTGGACAGGGCTGCTTTGATTGTTTGTAAGCGCTCAATACATTCCCCTAATTCGCTGACGGTAAAGTCAATTTCGGATGGACCATTTTCATGGTTAACAAAATACCGTGCAGCTTCTTCAACATCTTCTGATCGTAATTTAAGAACTGCGGTAATCATTTTGGGAATCATAGTCGATAGGGCATACTCTCTGTCGATTTTTTTGTCGCTTTCTGAAATACGGGATTCCATTTCTTTACGTTGCTGAGGTGTCATACTACAATACTCTTCAAGCTTTTGCTGATTATATCCATCCATGAGATACTCGGCTTGTCCGTTTTCTAAGCGGCTGACAGCTTCGGCCTGCTGTTTAGGGGTGGCACTGCATGCTACAGCAAAACCCTGCATCAGCGGGACCTTTCCTGCTGCTACTGCGTCGATTAATTCTGGTGCAGCTTTTTGCACCAATTCTTTGGCACATTCAATTTTAGAGTCTGTTGGTTCGAAGATAGTGATAGGTTTTTGAACGGCTTGGCGGGGATATGTTTTTCCGTCTGCGCCGGTTGAGGTGTTGCATTGCAACAACTGTCCTTGATCTTCCATTCGTTGTCGTGTTCGACTGACGGTCGAATTATCGACACCCAAACTTACTGCAATCTGCCTGTCGCTCTTTTCCGGCGTCTCCAGCAACTGCTGGCGAATCAACTCTTGCCGCTGCTCCCTAGTCAGATGCCTTCGGGCCATATTAAGTTTGCGGGCATGTTCGCGTTTTTGTTCTTCCGTCATACCTACTCGCACAACTCGCGGCCAATCTTTTAAGCCGAGTTCAGTGCAAATTTTTATGCGATGATGTCCATCAAGAATATTGCCATCTTCGTCATACTCAACCGGCACCATCATGCCACGCTTTTGAATGTCTACTTTAAGTTCAGTGTAGTCATCGGGTGATAAATCCGGCATAACCTGGTATGTATTGCTCAAATGCTTGCCCTCCTTTTATGATTACCGTGCTGCCTTCCGAACCTTATCTGGCGGCCTCCCTTTGTATTTACGCTCATTGCTTGCAGTCTTTATGAAGCGGTTTGCTCTAATTGGCACAGGCATTGTAGCCGCGATTTCTGCTGCGCTATGTATTGCGATTTGCCTTAATACTTCCAAAGCAGCGTCAACATGAATTCTTACATGGCAGTTACCTGCCGTTTTTAAGTGCGGTAATTGTCCTTGCTTAACCATTGCACGAATAACTTTTTCTGGCAGATTTGTACGTTTTGCAAAATCCGAGATCGTTTCCGTGATTGGAGTCATTTAGATTCACCTACTTTATGCCGATTTACCAATAAACTGGATTTTAATTTCTAAAATCTCACAAGCTCTTTGAATAGAGTCCTCGTTCCAACGCTTATCCCCTTTGCGGTTAATTAGGTTATATGTATATTGAAGCGAAAAGCCCATTTTATCTGCAAACGTTGAAACATTCATGCCTTGTGACTTAAGCTCGTTTTTTACTACTTCACAAAAATCATTCATAAATTCACCTCCCTGTTGCTAATACTAACTTATATGATTAGTATTAGCAATCGCGATATTAAGCGCAAAGATTAGTATTATGTACCTAATCCTCTTAAATTCTCCAATTTGCTTAGTTTTTCTCCATTTATTAACTTTTGGGATTATTGCATTATCCTATTAGATTAGTTATACTAAATACATAGATTAGATTTGGAGTGAGTAAATATGAAATATCCCAATAACTTAAGGGAAATTCGTAAAGACAAAACCGTAAAAGCTACTGACCTTGCTGATTTACTTGAAGTAACATTTCAGCATTATTACGCCCTTGAGCGTGGCGATCGACAATTATCATCTCAGCAACTTGTTAAGCTTGCAAAATTTCTCCAAATAACAACCGATGAAATTGTAAATTATGAACCTGAAGAAAACAGTGAAACAAACGAAAAGCTCCAGAGACAAAAATCTCTAGAGCAAGATAATAGTGATCCTTATTTTCGTATTACACAAGACGCAAAGAAAAATGGCATACCTCCTGAAGACTTTGCTATGGCACTTGACTTTGTAAAAAGATTTAAGAACAAAGGATAATAACCTATGGATAACCGGTATGTAACCAAATCTGATTTATATCATTCAGTTGACCATATTATTGATTTGATGAATATCACAATAAATGATACCTCTTATCCGTTAGACTCAATTAATTTGGCCCATACTTTTTGCAATAATTTGGAACTAGTAACCCTTCCTTTTCCTTCCACTGCAATATGTGGAGTCTTATGCAAAGACGAGTCACGTACTGCCATTGCTCTTAATAAAAACCGGGAAGACGCTATGCGAAATTTTGATTGTATGCATGAGTTGGTTCATTATTTTTTACACGATGATACAGAATTTAGATGTATATGCCCTGATAAATCACAGGTAAAACAGAATAACTTTATTGAATGGCAAGCAAATGAAGGCGCTGCACAGGCATTAGTTCCATATCAAATTTTCATTCCTGAATTTGTTAAGCTTTCTAGAAATTATGCACGTTCTGCTTGGGACATGGCCGGCATTACTATCGAATTAGCTCACAATTTTTATGTTTCGCCTCAAGTTATTCGTAATCGTATTAATAATCTCGAATACGAAATTAAACAATACCTTGATGGAATACCAATTGAGAAAATTACACTACTTTCTAAAAACCAAATTACCAAACGAGGTTTACACAAAAAAAGCACCGCTATATTTAGTTATTGCACAAAATGTCTTTCTGTTGTCTCAGATATCAATAATTATTGCTCTATTTGCGGTACTAACTTAAAAGAACCGATTAATAATTTCTATGATTTTAGAGTGTGGAAAGGAGTAGGCTATATGAAATATGACGGTATTCAAATCGATCAAAAATATAAGGCGATCATCTGCCCCAGGTGCAATAATGAAGAAATTGAACCTGAGGGAAACTATTGCAAGATATGTGGGATTGACCTTGTTAACAAGTGTGCTGGTTACTTAGTAGGAGATGGTTACCACGAGGAATGGATATCTGGATGTAGTGCCATTCTAGACGGTAAATCACGTAATTGTCCCTTTTGCGGTAAACCCTCATCTTTTTACAACTTAAAACTGTTACGGGATTGGAATTATCGAGAAGATGACGATTATATCCCTTTTTAATTAAACCTTTGCGGAGGATATTTTGATGGCAACTAAACGCCCGTATGGCGAAGGAACGTTTTATTTTGATGAAGCAAAACAGTTGTATCGTGCAATGCTTGTTTCTCCGTCTGGTAAACGTTTAACTAAGGCATCTAAAAACGAAGAAATCGTGAAAGACTGGCTCAATGAGCAGCGATTATTAGTTGGCCGAAATCAACATGTTGATCCTATTGGTATAACCCTTTTGGAATGGGCAACATCCTGGGTAGACACATATTCGCGTCCCAATGTAAGGCAACGCACACATGAACGCAATTTGTCATTACTAAACCACTTGGAGCCCATTGCCGGAACAACTTTGCAAAAATTAACACCAACACAGATTCAAAGCTTGTATAATGATATGGCAGATGAAGGTTATGCTAGCGGGACTATAAAACATGTCCATAAGCTACTGAATGGTATATTAAAACAAGCCGTAGCCAATCGATATATAATGATTAACCCTCTCCAGCAAGGGGTTAAACCACCTCGCATAGTGCGTGATGAAATCGAAATATTTACAGTTGCAGAAATTGAATTACTTTTGCAATTAGCACAGCAAAATAATCCCCGCCTTTATCCGGCTTTACTTCTAGCAGTTACGACCGGTATGCGGCTGGGTGAGGTTCTTGGTATCAGATGGCAAGATATCGATCTAACCAATAGTACATTGCAGGTACGCCAAAGTTTACAAATGACTGGTATTGGGATCATCTTTGAACCTCCTAAAACAGAAAAAGGCAAACGGAAAATCCCGCTACCGCAACAAATGGTATTAGCGCTTAAAGAATATCGCAAATTATGGTCTGAAAGTAAAATTAAGCACGCGCATAATACCTGCAGTAAATGCAATACGACTGGTAAGCTCGTAGACGATGGCAACAAAAATATAATTTCTTATGAGTGTCCAAGTTGCGACCACGCATGGTTATATGCAAATGATTTGGTATTTGTATCAAATACCCATACCCCTCTTCACCCGAAAAACTTCACCGTTCGCTTTTGGCATAAACTCCAAACTGATGCTGAATTTCATATGAATGAATTTAAGCCTGAGCCATTACGAACTAAAGAAAAATATAAAGTAACATTAGAAAATTGCCGCATGCAAGCAGATTGGCAACAATTTAATCTAAGAAATTTCCATGCTTTGCGGCACACCTACGCCACCACCCTGCTGACCTCCGGCGTTCCAATTGTCGATGTATCCCGTGTTTTGGGACATGCCAAGGTATCTACTACCCTGGATATATACGGCCATGCTATACCGGAAAACTCAAAAGTAATTGCTGATAAAATTGCAAATGCGTTTCTAAAATAAAGAAAGACAGCCCCCGTAAAAGGGGCTGTCTTTTCGTCTATTTGCACACCATTTATTAAATCTGCACACCGATTGCACACCTAAATATAAAACGGGCTTCCGGAATCACCCGAGAACCCGCGATTTTACTGGAGCGGGCAACGAGATTCGAACTCGCGACCCACGGCTTGGGAAGCCGGTACTCTACCACTGAGCTACGCCCGCACATGTAATACATAGAAAATATAAGGTTATGAGCATTTTATTCCTTTAGGTCGTAAACAGTTACGGTTCAGGAAGCCGATGCTCTCGTTCTCATGAAGAATTATAGCATACATAAAGTCTTGACGCAAGGCAAACCATGTCGGTATGTGTTTAGCTCGTGATAATGTTACCTCGCGGATTATCGCGATAAATATCACTATGAAAGAGCGTCGACAACATTGAAGGCTGGTTATAGATAGGTTTTGAAAATGAGGTAACATTTTTGTCTTAGGTGCAATGAAGCTCTGATACACATGTCGTAAAGGAAGCCTCGTTTGCCTCTATTCCTTATTGTTGTCTGGCTTCATAGCAGGTTTAGCAATAAATGAAGTCTGTTCTGAAGCTTGTTTTACCTTTGCTTTGGCTTTATCTTCGACATTCTCAATTAGTACCATAATTGCCCTCATTACTCCTGCAGCAATAAATATGACTAAGAAGCTACTAGTAAGCGTCCAACCCGGAAAGCCTTTAAATATGCCGAGATATTCAAATAGCGGTAATATGCCATAAAAAATTAAACTCGAACCAATTAAATTAGCGACCCAAAACTGTTTCCAACTATTCGAGTATTGGTAAACCATCATAAAGGTAAGAGGGGTGACAGTCAAGTCATGAACAAATATGTCAGGTGCTATTGGAAATAAGCTAACGGCATAAACCCAACGCCCTAAATTGATAGCCATAACTACGTCCAGAATTACTCTTGAGACGGCTACCAGCGAACCATATAACAATAAAGTCTTAAGTCTTGCCTTATCAACCAATATCCACCAAAGAGTATACATGGTGATTACCAAGCCAACAAGCAACCACCAACGAGTCGTAAACACATTTTCTAACCAAGCCGCATAAACGATACTGTATTGTTCTAATCGTAAGTTATGAATTACATTTGTGTAGTCGGCCACTTTAACCCCTCGCTTTTATTCAGCATCCAAAATTCACTATTTTATGAACTTCACAAAAACGCCATATAGCATATGTCCTACACCTGAACCCGCTCGATACACTTCTTCATGCCCTCATTGTACATAAACAATATTTAGTATCTAAATACTAGGACTGAACTATTCATATAAATAAGTTTTAATTCTACCATTTTGGCTATTTGGGACATAGGATTTACATTTGTATTGCAATATCGCTTTTAACAGGAAATGTCCCCAATTTGTTGGACAGTATGATATACGGTCTACAAATTGGGGACATTTTAAATCAAAAGGTTTTTTATCTACACTCTCTATTGCTTACCCATTCTCATTTAAACCCGGACAATACTACCGGGGGCAAGACGATGATATTCCAGCGCTTCCCGGTCTGTCATGTCTTTGAAGTCTTTATAATAGCTGCCTACTGCGGCATATACATCCCGCTTGCCAATACACACAACCTCAACGTGTTCCTTTAGCAGCCCATTGATAGTATCAGTGGGAGCCACCGGTACAGCCACCGTTATGCTGGTGGGGTTCCACTTTTTAAGCCATTTGACGGAAGCCAGCATAGTATAGCCGGTAGCAATGCCATCATCAACAAGGACAATATCGCGATCCTTTACCTCATGATTTTTTATAAGCATAGCTTCGTAATTTTTACTCCGTTCTTCAAACACCTTGCGGGCTTCGGCAACGAGTTGGTCAAAATTCTCCTGCTTAACACCAATGCCGGTAACATATTGATTGTCATGAATCAAGCTGCCATCAGGCATAATGGCACCGATGGCTATTTTGGGGTTAAGCGGATGCCCAATCTTTTTAGCAACAAGAATACCCATTTTAGCTTGTAATTTTGCCGCAATGGGTGATGCCACCGCTATCCCACCACGGGGAACTGCCACTATATATGGTTTCTTCAAACTATGTGCGGCTAATTGTTCTGCCAGCATTTTCCCGGCATGAATACGGTCATCAAACATAGCTTCCCCTCCTTCTTATTCGTAATTATAGGATTTGTGGCTGCCGTAATTTTAATACAAAAAAAGCATCTGACTAAAATGTTTTTTTAGTCAAAATGCCTGTAAACAACTTTCGCATAGTGAAAAACGTCAAAATATATTAAAAGAGACCTTGCAATCGCAAGGTCTCTTTGTGGTGCCTCAGGGCAGAATCGAACTGCCGACACGAGGATTTTCAGTCCTCTGCTCTACCGACTGAGCTACCGAGGCATTTAAACAAGTGGCGACCCGGAAGGGACTTGAACCCTCGATCTCCGCCGTGACAGGGCGGCATGTTAACCACTACACCACCGGGCCTTGATTGACAGATATCATTATATCTTATGGGCTATTATTAGTCAAGCTTCTGTATACCCTCTTTTGGCTACCGGTTTCCCTTCTATTTTTAAAACATTTGCTCTTGATGTAAAATTCTAACAAGCAGATAAAGGGAAAAAGTTTATGATGACGAATATCTTTGATAGAATGCCACGGAGGCTAATATGGACGTTTTAACGCTATTAGAAATAGTAAGCGCTTTATCCTTTATCGCTATGACAGCCTATCTTACCGGTCGTAGCCGCTTTATTATGCGTTGCACCCATTATCCCTACCACCCGGCCAGTCAATTCTCCTTGATTGTGCTATTTTCCTTTCTGTCGATTATAGGCAATTACAGCACCCTGCCCTGGGGCGATCCGGTAGTCACGACACGCATGATCGGTATATTATTGGCCGGTCTGGCCGGTGGTCCGATTGCGGGAGTTTGTGTCGGTCTCATTAGCACCACATATCTGATTCTGGTAGAAAACGCAGCTTTAATTCCCGCCCTTTATATGATATTTGCCGGGACATTATCCGGATTGCTGCGGTTTCGCTTTAGCTTTCACCAGATTAAGCCCCTGACCGGAGCCGGAATTGCGCTATTTGTTGAATTACTTCAACTTATATTTAATACAATGCTTACCAATACCACAGCCGCGATGCTGTTATTTAATGTTAAGGCCGCCGTGTTTACTATGCTTGTCAGTATTCTTGGCGTATGGCTGTTTCTGTTCATTATCAATTGGATTGCAGCAGAACAGGATATTTACGGAGCACGGGCAGCGCAATTATCATTAGAAATTGCCAGTCGCACGCTCCCCTATCTTAGACTGGGTTTCAATACCCACTCAGCCACCGTAACGGCGCAAATCATCTACGAACTGACCGAGGCAGATGCAGTATCCGTTACCGGCAGGTATAAGCGGTTAGCCTTTGTCGGACAAGGAGCGGAACACCATAGGCCGGGTGAACCCATTCTCTCTACCGCAGTAAAGGATGCCATTGCCGATAAAACAATAAAAATTATTAATACACCGGCAGACCGGGGATGTCCTTATCCTGCTTGCCCGTTAAAAGCCGGGGTTGTGGTGCCGTTGTTTACCGGAAATAACATAGTTGGAACCATCGAGCTGGCTCGGACTAGTGGTGAATCGGTGTCAGAACTAGATATCCACATTGCGGATGGTCTTGCTAAATTGCTGTCCGTACAAATTCAACTGGCGGAAATTGATGAGCAGCGGAAAATGAGGGAAAAGGCCGAACTCAAAGCACTTAGGGCACAAATTAACCCTCACTTTCTCTTTAATACGATTAATATTATTATGTCCTTTTGCCGCACCGACCCGGATAAGGCCCGTAATCTGCTGGGGAGTTTGGCCACACTGATGCTGCGGGGCTATTCCAACCAGGACGAGCTGATAACACTGGAAGATGAGCTTGCGTCCATTACGGCTTATCTCGAAATTGCCAGATCCCGTTTCGGCGACAGGCTCGATATTGCCGTAAATATTGATGACACCGCTGCACTAGCCTTGATACCGGCCTTATCACTGCAACCGTTAGTAGAAAACGCTTTAAACCACGGACTCTTTCCCAAACTAGGCCATTGCCTGCTGGCAATGGAAGCCTATATTGAAGAAGATACGCTAATTGTTTCTGTTACAGATAATGGCATTGGTATTCCAGCACAAAAGTTAGAGCAAATCCAGGACGGTCATTCTGAAGGCGTCGGTATAAACAATGTCAATAAACGTTTAACCAGTCTCTACGGGTCAAAATATGGCCTGACAATAACTTCCCAGCCGCCGTTTGGTACCGAAGCCAGACTGTGTATTCCTTTCGTGCCTCAAATATCAACCGTTCAGGAGAAAGGAGTGTATCATGAAAACAAAAGCTGTGATTGTTGATGATGAACTGCCTATTTGCGATGAAATTGAATTTCTGCTAAGCCAGCAGAATGATGTTGAAGTATGTAAAAAGTTTACCAGTTGCATAGATGCGCTTGTTTATATTTTGGACAGAAAGCCCCAATTGGTGTTTTTGGATATCAATATGCCCGGTATGTCTGGTATGGAAATGGCGCAAAAGCTAAGCATCCTCCAGAATCCCCCCTATATAGTCTTCATTACCGCCTATCCTGAACATGCTGTCGAAGCCTTTAATACCCCGGCTGTCGCCTATATTACCAAACCTGTTACACAAGAAAAACTTGCCAAGGCATTAGCCAAAATCCGCAATCTGTCTGCAAAAGCTCCTCCGGAAAAAGGGACACTGACAGCAAAAGTCTGTGTCGTATCTGGTGATAAAATTGTGCCGCTAAATAAAAAGGATATTGTTTTTATTTATGTCAAAGACAAAAACGTTTACGTACGCACCCATACTAACGAGTTCTCAACAATGTTAACATTACAGGAATTTGATAACCTCTTGACTGAAACTAACTTTTTCCGCATCCACCGTCAATATGTAATTAACTTAGATGAAATACTGGAAATTACCCCTTGGTTTCACGGTTCCTATCTATTACGTATGAATGATTTCTCTAAACAGGAAGTGCCTGTCAGCCGCAACCGGGTAAAAGCCTTTAGGACAGCGCTTGGGCTTAAATAGATAGTGGCAAGGAGGTTTAGCCGTGGGATTAGGTCTGAAAGCTAAACTTACAGTGTTTGCTGTAGGAATAGCTTTATTGGTCTGTTTAGTGGCAAGCATTCTCATTATCAGGGATATGCAAATTCAGATTGAAACAGCGATGGCCGAAAAATCCAAATCAGATCTTGCCACCGCACTGGAAATTACCGATTATATGCTTCCCGGCTCCTGGCAGGTGAAAAATGGCGAATTATACAAAGGGCAGTATCGCATTAATGACAATACCGAGCTGGTAGACAAGATTGCCCGCTTAACAGATGATACGGTTACGATATTTTTAAATAATACCCGTGTGGCTACCAATATCATGCGGGACGGCACCAGAGCAACCGGTACAGTTGCTGCCGACTATGTTACCGAGACAGTGCTTACCAATGGCAATCTCTATATTGGAGAAGCGGAAGTTGTCGGCGAAAACTACCAGACTTGCTACGCCCCGCTTAAAGATGATTCCGGCAACATTATTGGCATGTTCTACATCGGCGTCTCGAAAAAATTGGCAGACCAGCTTAGACACAGCTTTACATCGATTGCAGTATTATCTGCTCGAATTGCCTTGCTGTTCGCATTGGCTGGCACCTGCTTTATCCCGTTGGATACCTGGTCAATCGGCTTTGACAATCGTCCTGTGCTCTGTTGGAAGAAAAACTCTACACATGGAAAAACGCCACGCTGATTGCGTGGCGTTTTTTAATCTTATAATCCTATATCTTACTTCACTGTTATTTCTTCTGTAGCTGCAATTTTGGCAGCTCCGCTTGATTCAAACTTTTTATTGCTAAGAGCCAAGGTAATGAGCAAGCCAAGGAACAAGAGTACCGCTGCCGCCACGAAGGTATACTGGGCAGCCTGATTAGCAAAATTATCTTTCAGAAAAGCTACGATTTGCGGACCAACGATACCGCCACAGCCCCATGCGGTAAGAATGGTGCCATAAACAATCGGCATCAGCTTCTGACCGAATACATCAAGGACAAAGGAAGGCATAGAACCAAATCCGCCGCCATAGCAGAGCAGGACATAGCAGACAAGTACACCAAAGACAATAGGATTGCTAACAAACAGCAAAGCAATAAATACCAGCAGTTGTGTACCGAGAATGAGACGGAATGTCTGAACCCGGCCGATTTTATCGGATAAACCGCCCCAGAAGAAACGGCCTACACCGTTAAAGATGGAACTAACGGCAATTAAGGTAGCACCGGCAGCGGCCAACCCGGCAATCACCTGCGGGTCTGACAGGGTGGCTGGATCCATAGTCTTTTTCAAAAGATCCTGTAATAAAGGAGATTGGAAACTGATAAACATAATACCTGCAATAATATTAAAGAAGAAAACAGTCCACATCATCAGAAATTTACCGGACATAATACATTCTCTCGCTGTAATTGCATCCTGCGAAGCTTGCGCTGACGCTGAAGTGGCCGGAGGGGTATAGCCTGGCGGCACGAAACCAGCAGGCGGATTAATCATGTAGTAACCTGCCGGTAAGGTAATGAAGAACATGACCGTACCTACATAAGAAAATACCAGAACAAGATTGCCACCTGTCATGCTCATAAAGATGGGAGCCAGAATTTTTGCCATAATGAGGGCGCCAAAACCAAAGCCCATAACTACCATACCGGTAATAAATCCCTTTTTGTCAGGAAACCACTTGGCAGCAGTTGCTACCGGAGTTACATAACCAAGACCCAAACCAATCCCACCAATAACACCATACCCGACATAGAGGAGTCCTAGGCTTTTGATGGAAAGCGCATAGGCAGCAATCAGATAGCCGAGACTGAATAAGAAACCGCCTGTCATGGCAAGCTTGCGCGGTCCGAATTTAGGAAGATTAATGCCGCCCCAGGCTGCAGCCAGCCCGAGAGAGAAAATGGCCAGGCTAAATGCCCAAGCTGCTTCGGAGTTAGTCCAATTGTTGGCATCCATAACTGGCTTTTGGAAAAAGCTCCAGGCATACACAGTTCCCAGGGCAACCTGCAGCAAGGTACCCATGATGGCTATCACCCATCGGTTTGGAATATTTTGTTTTTCTGTTCCCATAGTTCTTCTCTCCTTTACATAGTTCCATTGGTAATAGTAACTTTTGTTGTCAGCTGACATCGGAGCAAAGACGGTATTACAATAAAATGGTTTTGTGGCAATTGAGTATATACGAAATATTCGCATTACTTAAGCGACATGCTTCCGGCGCCGTGAAAGCTGCCACCCTATCAAATGAGACCTCTTTTACATTACTATTATAGCCACCATCAAAACAATCCCGCCACACTATCCTGCTGAACGGTATAAACTTCGCGCCGAAATGACCCATTTACCAACCGATGTGTCATTGTTTCTCAGCCTCGAATATTTTACCAAACAAAAAAATAAGCTTCGAGACTACTCAAAGCTTATTTTGTGGTGGGCGATGACAGGATCGAACTGCCGACATCCTGCTTGTAAGGCAGGCGCTCTCCCGGCTGAGCTAATCGCCCATAATTTGCAAAAGGAGGTTCTTCGCTTTCGCTCAGAACTAAGCGATTCGCACAGGTTCTGGTATCGCTTTCGCTCTCCAAAACCTGGCTCTCTGCTTATCACTCAGGTTCTCATTTCGCCTATCGGCTCGTGAGAACCTGGTTCGCTGCTTATGGTGACCCGTAAGGGAATCGAACCCTTGATACCGCCGTGAAAGGGCGGTGTCTTAACCGCTTGACCAACGGGCCATGAACAATTCTAACAAGGAATACTCTTCTTCACTACCGCTCAGAAGTAAGCGACTCACTCGGGTTCTCATTTCGCCTATCGGCTCGTGAGAACCCGGTTCGCTGCTTATGGTGACCCACGATGGACTCGAACCATCGACACCCTGATTAAAAGTCAGGTGCTCTACCGACTGAGCTAGTGGGTCGTCTTCACAAGATAGAATTATACAAGATACATATAGGCTTGTCAATAATATTTTCCGGAAAAATCGCAAAGTCAAAAAGAGATAACCCGCCAATGCAGGTTATCTCTTTTTGTTAATAGTTTAAAACATATCGGCAAGGATAATTGTCTGTTCGCGGCCAGGGCCAACAGAAACGATCCCGATTTTAATATCGGCAACCTCGCTCAGGCGTTCAATATAACGGCGGGCATTAAGCGGCAGCTCATCATAGCTTCGTACATGGCTTGTCGGCTCCTCCCAGCCTGGCAGTTCCTCATAGATCGGCTCAACCTGGGCAAGCACTTTAAGGCTGGCAGGGAATTCATTCAGGAGTTCGCCTTTATATTTGTAACCGGTGCAAATCTTGAGCGTCTTTAACCCATCAAGAATATCCAGACGGGTAATTGCCATATAGTCGATTCCGCTCACATAACCGGCATAACGCACTACGCAGGCATCCATCCAGCCGCAGCGGCGCGGACGTCCGGTAGTGGTGCCATATTCATGCCCCCGTTCCCGGATAGTGTCACCAACCTCATCAGTAAGCTCGGTCGGGAAGGGACCTTCACCAACACGGGTGGTATATGCTTTTACTACGCCAATAACCTTATGAATTTGGGTTGGCCCTACTCCGGCACCGATGCAGGCACCGCCGGCAATCGGGTGTGAAGAGGTTACATAGGGGTAAGTTCCATGGTCTAAATCCAGAAGGGTGGCCTGCGCGCCTTCAAACAGCACTTTTTTATCGTTTTTGATAGCCTGATGCAGCACAGCAGCAGTGTCTGTCACATAGGGTTTAAGCTGACGGGCATATTCCAGATACTCTGCTTTTACTTCTTCATAATCAAAGCCTTCTACCCCATAAACCGCTTTCAGCAGATGGTTTTTGGCTTCCAGGTTATATTCTAACTTAGAGCAGAATTCTTCCTCATCCATCAAATCAACCATGCGGATGCCGGAACGGGAATTCTTATCCATATAGCAAGGGCCGATTCCCCGCTTAGTGGTGCCGATTTTGCGGTCGCCGCGGGACTCTTCCTCCACTTCGTCAAGCAGACGGTGATAGGGCATGATTACATGGGCGCGGTTGGACACTTTAAGGGCCGAAGTATCGATGCCTTTATCCTGCATCCCTTTCAGTTCTTTAAGCATAACCGCCGGGTCAACCACCACGCCGTTGCCCACTACGCAGGTTTTACCTGAATATAATATGCCTGACGGCAATAAATGCAGCTTAAACTCATTGCCATTAACAACAACGGTATGACCGGCATTGTTACCTCCCTGGTAACGAACAACCACATCGGCCTTTTCGGCCAGGAAATCAACAATTTTACCTTTACCTTCGTCGCCCCATTGGGTGCCGATAACCACTACAGAAGACATAGGATCAATCCTTTCTCTTTCTTGTTAAAATATAAGGTAAACTAAAATTACCGGTTTGCTTTATAAGCCAAACCGGGCCATGATGGTATCTACATGTCTGAGATAATGAGAATATTCGAAGCACTCTTCAATCTCTGCCGGGGATAAATATTGTTTAATATCCGGGTCGGCAATTACATTGCTTTTAAAGTCGGCGCCTTCCAGCCATCTGGCCATAGCATTCCGCTGCACCCAGCGATAGGCCTCTTCCCTGACGGCACCTTTGTCAACAAGCTTTAAAAGCACCCGTTGACTGAAAATCAAACCGCCGGTTTTTTCAATATTGGCTTGCATGGCATCAGGATACACCAGCAGACGGTCTACAACATCGGTAAGAATTCTCAGCATGTAATCCACTAAAATAGTGCTGTCAGGCAAAATGACGCGCTCCACCGAAGAATGGGAAATATCCCGTTCATGCCATAACGGCATATCTTCCAGGGCAGCCAGCGCATTGCCGCGTACCACCCGTGCCAGGCCACTGACACGTTCACAGGTAATTGGATTGCGTTTATGCGGCATGGCTGAGGAGCCTTTTTGGCCGGGATGGAAATATTCTTCCGCTTCCCGGATATCAGTCCGCTGCAGATTTCTAATTTCAGTGGCAAATTTATCAAGTGAACCGGCCACAATAGCCAGAGTGGTCAAAAACTCTGCATGGCGGTCACGCTGAATAACCTGAGTGGCTAATTTAGCCGCTTTAATGCCCATTTGCTGGCATACATGGGTTTCGATATATGGATCAATATTGGCATAGGTACCGACAGCACCTGACAGCTTGCCAATAGCCACTGTCTCTTTGGCCCGTTTGACGCGCTCAATATTGCGTTCTGTTTCATCAAACCATAAAGCAAATTTTAAACCCAAAGTAAGGGGTTCGGCATGAATCCCGTGAGTACGGCCAATCATGACCGTATATTTATGTTCAGCCGCGCGGCGTTTTAAGACATCGCGAAGTTTAACAAGGTCGTCAATAATAATATCTGCCGCTTGTTTCATCATGACACCTAAAGCAGTGTCTTTAACATCACTTGAGGTTAAGCCCATATGAATGTACTTGGCAGGATCGCCCACATTCTCGGCAACCGCCTGCAAAAATGCCAAAATATCATGACGGGTTTCCTTTTCGATTTCGCGGATACGTTCAACCGAAAACTTAGCCTTTTCCTTAATAACAGGTACAGCCTCTGCGGGTATTTGCCCCAGCTTAGCCATAGCTTCGCAAGCAGCAATCTCAATCTCCAGCATCGTCTGAAACTCATTTTGGTCGGTCCAGATATGTCCCATTTCAGGATAAGTATAGCGTTCAATCATGATAACACTTCGCTTTCCGAACTGTTCTCCCGTTTTAGCAGCCAGTCCAATTTATTTTAAATCATTAAGACCATACGCAAAAACAACTCAGCCTAGTTTTTCCCTTTTTTCCCTTGTTTATCATAGCATTTGCCGCCAATCACTGTCAATAAAATTCGAATGATTATATTAATAATATAAATATCGTTCGGAAACTAAGACAGCCTGCATAGCTGCAGGCTGTCTTAGTTTGTTTAAGAGTTAGCAGTAATAAAACGCTCCATCAGAGCACGGATATCACCGGCATTTTGGAGACTAAGGGCTTTAGGCAGCAGTTCCTCGATTTCCCGGTCATGGAGTTTACGGATTACTGCCTTTACTCTGGGTATGGCGGGAGCACTCATACTAAGTTCATCCAGCCCCATGGCCGCTAAGAGCGGCGCCGCCAGTGGGTCTCCGGCCATTTCGCCGCACATGCCGACCCAGATGCCCCGCTCGTGCCCGGCTTTGACAATCCCGTCAATCAGCCTGAGGACAGCCGGATGAAAATGACTGTAAAGCGGGCTGACCGCCGGATTACCGCGGTCCACCGCCAACGTATACTGCACTAGGTCATTGGTCCCAATACTAAAAAAGTCACACTCTGCGGCAAGTTCCCTGGCAGTAACAGCAGCCGCCGGGGTTTCGATCATGATACCCAGCGGTACCTTGGCAGCAAAGGGTTTTCCTTCATCTATCAGCTGGGCAGCCGCCTGCTCAAGGCATGCCTTGGCTGCGGTAATTTCGGCGACGCTGATAATCATTGGCAGCATGATGGCCACATTACCAAAAACACCTGCCCGCAGAATGGCTTTGAGCTGAGTAATGAACAAGTCCGGCTGTTCCAGACTGATACGAATGGCCCGCCAGCCTAAAAATGGATTTTCTTCTTTAGCTATATGCAAATACTGCAGCGGCTTATCACCACCGGCATCCATGGTCCGAACAATGCACAAATGCTTGCCACACTGGGCTGCCACCGCTTTGTAGGCAGCAAATTGTTCTTCTTCACCAGGCGGGTTATCCCGCCCCAAAAACAAAAACTCACTTCTAAATAAGCCAACCCCTTCGGCTCCCTGCATAAGCGCAGCCGCCATATCGGTCGGAGAGCCAATGTTGGCTGCCAGCTGCAGCTTTCTGCCGCCAAGGGTAACCGCAGCTAAAGCAGCCATTTCTCCATCCTGACGCTTCCTGGCCGCCTCAGTTTCAACTTGACTTCGATACTCCGCCAACCGCGCTGCCGCCGGCTGGAGAATGACCTGACCGGTGCTGCCGTCAACAATAACCATAGTACCAGGCAGCAGACGGTCTATTGCTCCTCCCAGGCCGGTGACAGCCGGTATCCCCCGTGCCTTGGCAATAATTACAGCATGCGAGGTAGTGCTGCCCTGCCCCAGTACAATGCCGCATACCTTCTCAGACATACCGGCAGCGGCAGAAGGCGCAAGCTCCTGGGCGCATATGACCACCGGTTCAGGATCTTCATCTTCTATCTGGGCGCCCCCTGCCAGCAGCCGGGCCAGCCTCCGGCCTATGTCCCGCACGTCGGCGGCCCGTTCCCGCAAATAGGCGTCAGGCATTGTGTCAAACAAAGCGGCAAACTCTTCGGTTGCCGCCAGCGCCGCCTTTGGTGCCGCTATGCCCTGTCCGGCCTTGTCATGCATGTTAGCAGCCAGTCCCGGATCATTCACCATGGCATGATGCGCTTCTATAATAGCTGCCTGACTTGTCCGTCCGCTTGCTTTCGCCGCCGCAATTAACTGCGCCAGTTCGGTGCTGGCGGCTTTAATGGCCGCAGCAATTTTGCCAGACTCTGCCTCAGGTGTGCCGGCACTATAGGCGGCCAAACGGGGCGCCAAATCTTCTGACAGCACCTTGACGCGGCCAATAGCAATGCCTGGAACTACCCCGGTGCCACGTAATATTTCTTCCATTGTTTAGCCCTCACCAAAATTGTTCTCAACCAGTGCCTGCAAAGCGGTCACACACGCCACCTCGTCCGGACCATCGGCCAGCAGCGTAAACTTTGCCCCCTGCCGCAGCCCCAAACCCATCACAGCCAGGATGCTTTTAGCATCTGCCGCTCTTTCCCCTGCCTGGATGGTTACTGTGCTCGCAAAACCTGAGGCCTTCTGGATAAATTGCGCAGCCGGCCTGGCATGTAGCCCGGCTGAATTGTTTAGCACCAACTCAATTTTGGTCATATGTTTCCTCCAATTAAGTCAAGGTATATTTCTACTTTGCCAAATCTGTCCGGCAAAAACTGTTAGAGCTTTTGCAGGTTTCTGGCAGCTTCGGCTGTAACCAGCACACCGGCCAGTGACTGGCCAATAGAAGCATCTACGGCAGCAGCAATCGTTCCTTCCAGAATGGGTGCATCGGCAATAGCTACCCGGGCTTTGTCTGTCGCGCCCAGCATATCTATGGCCAGTTCGGCACTGATAACAGCACTGCCCAAATCAACCATGACCAGCACTCCGTCACCGGTATCGGCGGCTTCAATAGCTGCCCGAATTCTGACGGCATCTGTGCCGATACTGCCGTCCGCCATGCCGCCGGCAGCAATCAGCCTCTGTCCGGCAGCCGCCATTTGACCGGCCAGCTCGCAGATGCCTTCCGCAATCTTGGCGCTGTGCGAAACTACAACAATTCCGACCATCTGCTTATACCCCCGGACTATGCTGCCTGGCAAAACCCGTAAGTGCCTTCAGCATGAGATAGGACGAAGTGGCACCGGCATCCTGATGGCCGAGGCTGCGTTCCCCCAGATAACTGGCCCGCCCTTTGGTTGCAATAATTGTTTTGGTATATTCCACACCGTTGGCGGCGGCTTCTGTGGCCAGTTCCAGACACTGCAGCAAGGTCTCGCCTTCGTTCATAGCCTGCGTAAATGCCTCATATGCCGGCTCAAGGGCATCCAGCATGGTTTTTTCACCGCGAACCGCCTTCCCGCGTTCCTTAATCCCGCCAATCGCAGCCTTCAGCATGGCTGCCGCGGTGTCAGTATCCAGTTCCGCCTGTCCCTGCAAAACAGCACCGGCTCTCAGGAAGGCAGTACCATATAGCGGCCCGGCGGCACCGCCTACTGTCGATATGAGCGTCATGCCGGTCAGCTTAAGAACACTGGCGGCATCTTCTGCCTGAGCACCTGCCAGCTTACCGCGTACAGCTTCAAACCCCCGCGCCATGTTAAGTCCATGGTCGGCATCACCAATGGCAGCGTCCAGCTCGGTTAATTTCTCCTTATTGGCAATTATGATCTCAGCCAGTGCTGCGATTGCCGCAATTGCAGTTGCCATAATAAACTCCTTCTCTCCCTTTAGAATTGAACCAGAGCCGGTGTATCTGCCGGCGCCAGCAGCAGTTCTTTGAGCTCGCCGTCCAGCTTTAATACCGTAACCGAAAAACCGGCCATTTCCAGAGAGGTCATGTAGTTGCCGATATAGGTCTTGGCAATGTTGATATTTTTCCCGGCAAGCAGGGCTGCTACCTTGCGGTTAACTACATACAGCTCCATCAGCGGCGTTCCGCCCAGCCCGTTGATCATTACCGCCACTTCCTCACCGGCATTCACCAAAAGATCGTCCAGAATCTTGCCAACAAGGTGCTCTGCGGTTGCATCAGCCGTGCGGAGACTCTCGCGATGGGTTCCCGGTTCTCCATGAATGCCCATACCGATTTCCACTTCGTTATCAGCCAGGGTGAAGCTGGGCTTACCGGCTGCGGGAACAATACAAGGCGACAGCGCCATACCCATGGAACGGACATTGGCAATTACCTTTTCGGCAACCCTTTGGACTTCCGCCAGGTCAGCGCCGGTTTCGGCCTTAGCCCCTGCAATCTTATGGACAAACACGGTACCGGCAATGCCGCGCCGGCCTGTGGTCCAGGTACTGTTTTCCACCGCTACGTCATCATTGACAACCACTTTGGCTACAGCAACCCCATCAGCCTCAGCCATCTCTGCCGCCATTTCAAAATTCATAATGTCGCCGGTATAATTTTTGATGATCAGCAGCACTCCTTTACCGCCATCAACAACCTTAACAGCTTCATATACCTGATCAGGTGTGGGTGAAGTAAACACCGCGCCGGCAACGGCCCCGTCAAGCATACCGCGTCCGACATAGCCGGCATGAGACGGTTCATGACCGCTGCCGCCCCCCGATACCAGTGCAACCTTTCCCTGCACCGGCGAGTTGGCCCGTACCAATACATTAAAGCCTTCTACCCGCTTAACATACTGGGGATGTGCCAATACGGCCCCCTGCAGCATTTCCTCAACAACCTGCTCGGCATCATTAATTATCTTTTTCATTACTTACCCCTCCTCACAAATTACTGATTGTATATATGTCAGTAGCTGCTCATAGTCAGAGCAAGAACTATGCCAGGCAAAGCCGCCTGCCATCTTGCCGGCATATCACCAGGATTAGCGAGAATCGCAGACCTGCACGCCAAAAAGAGCACCCATTTTTTTGCTGGCGCTCTTGTACAAAAATATCAGCTTTCTATATTTTTCTTGATACTTTTTACCATACTGCTACAATTTTCCCAGGATACCGTTTTGGCAATTCCGTACTTTTGCGCTTTGGCTGCCACGGTTTTGTGGGTTAACCCCAGCGCCTTGCCTGCGGCGTTAAAGCTGCCATATACAGCCAAAGCTCTGCTGATAATTTCTTTCTCATACTCCGCCCAGGGCAAAACGGCCTCCTGTCCCAGGGAAGCAGGCAGAGTGATATTGCTGCCGGAAAATAAGCCGGAAGGTTGGTTCTCGCTTTCCCGGAGATATAACGGTAAGTCCGCGGCAGTCAATACTTTGCTGTCAGCAAGTGTGACCATCCGTTCAATGACATTCTCCAGCTCCCGCACATTGCCCGGCCAGCGGTAAGCCATCAAGCCGGTAAGCGCTTCCCCGGTTATTCCGGAAATAATTTTACCTTGTTCGGTAATAATTTTATGTAAAAAATAATCAACCAGCAGCGGTATATCCTCCACCCGTTCCCGCAGCGGCGGCAAGAGAATGGGAATGACGTTGAGCCGGTAATACAGATCTTCCCGGAACTCGCCGTCTTCCACCATCTGCACCAGGTTGCGATTGGTAGCGGCGATAATCCGGACATCCACCCTGATAACAGCTTCACCGCCTACCCGGGTAAATTCTTTTTGCTGCAGCACTCTCAACAGTTTTGCCTGCATACTTTTACTAAGTTCACCAATCTCATCAAGGAAAATCGTTCCCTTATCTGCCAGACTGAATTTACCCGGCTTCTGGCGAACGGCGCCGGTAAACGCGCCTTTTTCATGGCCGAACAGCTCGCTTTCCAACAAGCTGTCAGGAATAGCGGCACAGTTGACTTTGATGAGCGGACCGGCATTACGGCTGCTGGCATAATGGATGCCTTCGGCTACCAATTCCTTGCCGGTACCGCTTTCACCGGAGATCAAAACAGTTGTCCTGCTGGCAGCCGCCTTGGCGGCAACAGCTAAAGCCTCCCGTAGTTTGCCACTGTGTCCAATAAACTTTTCAAAGGACGGTCCGGGTTTTCGGGTTCGCCGCAGTTCCTGTTCCAGATATTCGGCTTTGGCAGAAACATGATTGAGTTTATCTACTAATTTATGTACCTCATTGACACTTTTAACAACAGACACCGCTCCGGTGAGCTCCCCATCCACCAGGATCGGGCTGACATTCGCCACCAGCGTCACGCCATCAGGCTTTACCACAATATTGCCAATAGCCGGCCGGCCTGTGGTCAGGACCCGGCTGCGTATGCCGTCGGGCGACAGGTTGCGGACATTTTGCCCAATCAGGCTCTGGCGCGATTGTTGTACCAGTTCAACATAGGCCGGATTAACGTAAGTTATATACCCCTCCCGGTCGACTACACAGATTCCGTCTTGCACTGAGGCCAATACCAATTGCAAGCGTTCTTTGAGTTCTTTTACTGCCTTCAGTTCACCGGTCACCGCTTCCAGCACCGATATGTCCTCAAAAATAGCCATCGCCCCACGCACTTGCCCATCGGCAATAATAGGCGTCCGGTTAGTCAGGATGGTCCGCAAACCAATGGACTGGCGGCAGCCTATTTCGGCTGCTTTTGTCTCAACAATGCTGTGCAGCCGTGACCCGGGAATAACGCATTGCGCTTTATTGCCTATGGCCTGGCAGACCGGGATACCCAAGATACGCTCTGCCGCCGGATTAAAGATGGTAATCACATCATTTTCATCAGTAACCAGCAAACCATTAGCCATGCTGGCAAATATCTGCCCGGCAGTTAACGCATTATCCTGCAGCACATTATCCACCTGATTCATGATGGCAGCATCGGCCGGCAAAAAATCACTTTCCAGAAAGGCTGCCATTTCAGCAGCCGCGGCAGCCGCGGATAACCCTTCCGCCTCTACCCATAACCGATCCCCCTGCTTGACCCGCAATGCCACCAACGGCATCATGCTGGTTGCCAAAATAGCCGCACCACCCGGGGGCCGGAAATATAGCTGGACTTTTCTGCGGTCTTCAATTTCATACGCCTTTTGTACGATCATAGCTGCCACCCGGGCATGCAAGCCTTTATTATGAGTGATAACCGCCTGTTGTCTACTATCCATGACCGCTCACTCCAGTGCCACAGTAATTCTACTATTATTTTACTGTATGACCGGAGCTTCGTAAAGAAACAGCCCCAATAAAGTAAACCACTCTAAGCTCCCTGTCTGTATCAAGCTGGGAGTTTAGAGTGGCTGACTCGAAAAATGAGCTGCTCTAGCTTATACGGTTGCGCAAAGCAGTCCTGTTTGTACCCGGCCGGAGGTTCCTGGTTGTTTATGCTTCTTGCAAAAACTTTTCCATTCTTTCATATGTAATGCCATCTTTTTGCGTGCTCTTTGGACGGCATTGTCTACCACCTTTTCCTGCAAATTCAGCTTTTGTGCAATTTCCCGCTGTTTGTAGCCTTCAATATATAAGTCAATAACTCTTTTCTCCAGGCGTGACAAAACATTTGCCAGCTCGCCATTAATCTTAGTGATGGTTTCCTTTTCAATAATCATATCGGCAGGGTCATCGGAAGAATTCTTATTAAATACTCCCTGTGATTCGAGTTGGCTTTTTGTGTTTGATGATTCAACTATGGTATTAAGTGAAATTGCTTCATTAAGAATATAGTGTTTTTTACGATTGTGCATGGTAACTGCCGATTTAATTGTGTTCTTGATATTAAGCTCGGCAATCAGACGAAAAGAACTGCCGCGGGCTTCATCATAATGACAAACTGCTTTATACAGGCCGATTAATCCCCATTGGTACATATCGCGGTAATCACCGCCAGGCAAATAATAGATCTTGACATAGCGCAGAATTATTTTGTTATATTTGGATACTATTCTTTCAAACTCTTCATTATTAATTCTTCCGTCATTGTAAAAACACTCTGCCAGCACTTTACCTACCCCTTGTTGTCCAATTTTCGTTATTTTATACAAGTACCTTTGTCCATTGACTGCTATTTACTTGTTTTTCGTCTGTTATATTTAATAGCAAAAATCGTGCCAACGTCTGCAAAGCTTATTGTATCAACATTTGTAAAGGATAACGGTCCGGCAAATTTTGTCATATTGTACAAAATTGTACACTCTGCTGTCAATTTTTGTACAACAGAGTCCATATTTTAAATTCCGTTTTTTTACGAAGTAAGCTGCCACCTTTTTTAGAATGGTATTTTCGTCTTTCATTTAGAAGATAGTTTGAAGGAGCGTGAAAATAATAATTTTTCACACTCTTCTGAATAAGCAGGAATTATAAAAAGAAAGTAGAATATGTATAATCTAGAAGAATATGGGACAGAGATAAAGAAAAGTCCGAATTTCCATCTGGGCAGCACTGACTGCTCTGGTGTTAATTTTGGCTTTTATTTTTTTGCCCAGACAAGAAGGAGGCTCAGGCGGTAGATAGTATTGGCAGATGTTTGTCAGAAAGTCTAAGGTGTATATAAGAAGGAGGAGAGAGTTTATGTTTAAAAAGAAACGATTACCTTTACAGTTAGTGGCTATCTGTTTAGTATTTTTTTTCTGTATTACCTTTATCACAGGATACTCGCCAATAACTGCCCAAGCCGACAAAAGGACTGCTCAGGAGATATCCAGTATTGCTAAAACCAATGTCGATCAAACAGGTGTAAAGCCTAAATATATTTTCTTATTTATTGGTGATGGCATGAGTTTCCCTCAAGCCACAGCATTGGGTCATTATAATGGAACTGTTGACCACAATTTTGTCGGAACCCTGAATAAGCCGACACGCGAAAATATTCCTAAAGCAGAAATGCCCTCCTTTGTCAATTTTCCTGCTGTTGGCGCTGCCACAACCTATGATGCTTCCAAGTTTATTACCGACTCAGCTTCCGCGGCTACAGCCATCGCCTGTAGCGTAAAGACCTTAGACGGCGCGCTTGGCGTTGACCCTTACAACAAGCGCGTTATATCGATTGCAGAACAGTTAAAAGCACAAGCAGGCTATAAGATTGGTATTGTGACAAATGTTTCCCTTGATCATGCAACACCGGCAGGTTTTTATGCGCATCTTCCCAACCGGAACAGTTTTTATGAAATTGGACTGGACTTGATTGCCAGCAATTTTGATTTCTTTGGCGGCGGCGGTTTTAAACAACCTACCGGTAAAGATAAAAATCAAACTCACCTGTTCGAGTTGGCTAAACAAGCCGGCTATAATGTAGCCAATACTTATGAAGACATAAAAGCCTTGAATTCCCGCTCAGGCAAAACCATTGCCATTAATCCCGTTTTGGATAACCCTGGCGATGTGGCCATCCATTATAATATTGACCGTGATGCCGGCGATTTGGCGCTTGCAGATTATGTGCAAAAAGCCATTGATGTTCTAGGCGAAAAGAACAGTTTCTTTATTATGGCTGAGGGCGGCAAAATTGACTGGTCAAGCCATGCCAATGATGCTTATACAACCATTCAGGAAGTGAAAGACCTGGAAAATGCCGTTAATGTAGCAGTGGCTTTTGCCAAAAAGCATCCCAAAGAAACGCTCATTATTGTGACAGGTGATCATGAAACAGGCGGCTTCACCCTGGGCTATAACGGCACCCAATATGACACATATCTCCATTTGCTCCAAAATCAAAAGCTGTCATTTAAACGATTTGCCGATGAATATGTACAGCAATATCGCGACAATAAAGTTCCGTTCGAAACTGCAATGGCTGATGTTAAGCAGCTGTTTGGCCTGATGCTGCCCAACGACCCTGCTGTTGCCGGCATGAAGGATCAGCCTTTGGTCTTGACGGCTAAGGAAGTTGCGCAGCTTCGGGAAGCTTATGCCGTAAGTATGATTCCCTACAAACAGCGCCAGCGCGATAAGGAATACCAAACTACTTACAGCATGTATGATCAAGAGCCGTTCCAAATTGTCATTACCCGTATCTTAAATAGCCGTTCAGGACTTGGCTGGACATCAACTGCCCATACAGGCCTCCCGGTTGCCGTGTATGCCTTGGGAACAGGACAGGATGTATTTAACGGGTTCTATGATAATACCGACATTAGCAAGAAAATCAAAACCCTTGTAGGATTGCACTAATTGCTGATGCACCTGCCGCCTTTCGCATGGGAAGGCGGCAGGTGTAACTTATAACTACTATTGCGAGGTTAACCATGATAAAACAATATTACAACAAATGCGTTACTTCAAAATCCTTTATACCGTCAGTAGTGGTTTTGCTGTCAGTGCTTGTACTCCTCATGCTGCCTGATCGATTCGTAAATCCCGTATACAAGCAATTCGAAACTGCAAAAGCCCGGGTAATATCCGTAAACAATAGCGATATCCAAAGAGCCGGTATTGTGGCGTATGGTCAGCAGCAGTGCATGGTTGAACTGCTGGACGGCAGCTACCAGGGAACGGTTGCCGAAGCCATGAATATGCTGTCCGGTTCTCTGGGAACCGATAAGCAGTATCAGGCAGGAGATATTGCGCTGGTTACAGTGGGCGGAAGCCAAAGCCAGGGAGTCTATAAAATATCAATGGTAGATCATTACCGGCTTAATTATCAGCTGTTGTTTGTCGGCGCCTTTATGCTGCTGCTGATTGTCTTGGCCGGTTGGATTGGCGTGCGGGCTATTTTGGCTTTTGCATTTACCATTCTTTGTATCTGGAAAATGCTGATTCCGCTTTTGCTGGCAGGATACCAGCCGATCTTGTGCGGTCTTTTGATTACAGCTATGCTGACAACAGTCATTATCATCTTGGTATATGGTTTTGACAGGCGATTTATTGCTGCGACAATGGGGTCGCTGTTAGGCACCGGTCTGACGGCGCTATTGGCTATTATTTTTGTTAACATGTCAAAAATTCATGGTGCCGTTATGGACTATTCCGAAAGTCTCTTATATACCGGTTTTCAGCTTAACCTGACAGAAATATTTATTGCCAGCATTTTTATTGCTTCAGCGGGAGCGGTAATGGACATTGCCGTAGATATCACCTCTGCCGTTCATGAAGTGATTGAAGCAAATCCGGCAATTAGCAAAGCGGCAGCTATTAAGGCCGGACTGAACGTTGGCCGCACGGTTATTGGGACAATGAGCACTACTTTGCTGTTGGCCTACTCCGGCGGATACATCGGCCTCCTGATGGTGTTTGTCGCTCAGGGTACGCCGGTGATAAATATATTGAACTTAAATTATATTTCAGCGGAAATATTAAATACGATGATTGGCAGTTTCGGTTTAATTACCGTTGCGCCTTTTACGGCTGTCACCAGCGCGACCTTGCTTACCAGGAAAAAGAGCAATGCGGCTGAAGCCGCTGTATAAGTATATATATTTGGCAGTAGCACGTAAAGAAAACACGGCTTGCGCCAAGCCTTTGGCGACAGCGCAAACCGATGTTGCCCTTATCCTGCTTTTAAGAAAGTTATACTTTCTGTTAGGACAAAAAAATAGAGAAGGCGATAGCCTTCTCTATTTTTGTATTGCTTGCGGCAAAATTCTCTAACCTCACCCTGATATTCTCGATAAATCGCTAAACTTTGTAAATTGTTTATGAAAGAACAGCTGGACGCTGTCAACAGGTCCGTTACGGTGTTTGGCAACAATAATATCGGTAATATTCTTCCGTTCGGTTTCCGGCTCATAATAATCTTCCCGGTAAATAAAGGCAACAATGTCGGCATCCTGCTCAAGTGAACCTGATTCTCTAAGGTCACTAAGCATGGGTTTTTTGACCTGACGGGATTCGACACCCCGGCTGAGCTGGGATAAAGCGATAACAGGCACTTTAAGCTCACGGGCCAGGGCTTTCAAGGAACGGGAAATTTCGGAAATCTCCTGCTGGCGGTTTTCGCTGCGGGAGCTGCCGGTGCCGCCCTGCATGAGCTGAAGATAGTCAATGATAATCAGCTGTAAATCATGTTCAATTTTGAGGCGGCGGGCCTTGGAACGCATCTCCATCACCGTAATACCGGCGGTATCATCAATAAAAATCGGTGCCGCCGCCAGCCGGTCGGCAGCCCGTACCAGCTTGTCCCAGTCATTGTTTTCCAATTCGCCGATTCTAAGGCGTTGCGCGTCAATCGGAGCCTCGGCGCACAGCATCCGCTGCACCAGCTGCTCTTTGGACATCTCCAGACTGAAAAAAGCCACCGCTTTCTTTTCCTTGACGGCAATATTCTGGGCAATATTAAGGACAAACGCTGTTTTACCCATACTGGGACGGGCTGCAATCAGGATAAGATCAGAGGGCTGGAGGCCTGATGTCAGCTTGTCGAGGTCTTTAAACCCGGTTGGCAGCCCCGTAATCCCGCCCTTGGAGGAATATAGCTCCGATACTTTGTCAAATACGTCAAAAATGATATTTTTAATCGAAGCAAATTCCTGGCCGGCCTTGCGGTTGGATACTTCAAGAATCAATTTCTCGGCTTTGTCCATAATTACGGCTACTTCTTCATTGGCTTCATAGCCCATACCGGCCACATGGGTCGCGGTATTGATCAGTTGACGCAATAAGGCTTTTTCCTCCACAATCCGGGCATGGTACATCACATTGGCGGCTGTCGGCACACTGTTGGCCAGTGCCGATACATAAGCAATCCCACCGGCACCCTCAAGCTTTTCGTCCCGGCGCAATACTTCAACTACGGTTACCAGATCGACAGCTTCATTCTTATTGAATAATTCCATCATGGCATTAAAGATCAACCGGTGGGCCTCACGATAAAAATCCTCCGGCCGGATAACTTCCGATACCTTGGAAATAGCCTCGCGTTCAATCATCATAGCGCCCAGTACCGCTTGCTCAGCTTCAACGTTTTGGGGGGGAACGCGGTCAATCATGTAAACTCTCCTCGCTTAAAATGCCGCGCCTGCCGGGATTATCGCACAGAAAACCCGGGTAAGCGCGGCAATTTCATCTCTAAGCTAACTCAGCACTGGCTTCCTGACTTTCCGCAAACAGAATTGCCAACGCTTCCTCGACGGTGGCAACAGGACGAATATCCAGGCCCAGATGACTTTCCGGAATGTCTGACTTATTTTCCTCAGGAATAACCATTGTGGTAATACCGGCTTGTTTGGCACCATAAGCCTTTTCAAAAACACCGCCAACGGCTTTCACCCGGCCTTGGATAGAAATTTCACCGGTAATGGCTACATCCTGACGGATAGGTTTACCGTTTATGGCGGAAATAATGGCTGAAAGAATCGCCGTACCGGCTGACGGGCCGTCAATCCGGCCACCGCCGATAATGTTTATATGCAAATCAAAGCTGGCTAAATCCTGGCCGGTAATTTTCCTGACAACAGCCGCGGCGTTAAATACCGAGTCCTTGGCCATGCTGCCGGCAGTGTCATTAAAGCGAATACTGCCTTTACCCTTTTCTGACGGAAAAGCTACTGCTTCAATTTCCAGGACAGAACCAAGGTAGCCGCTTACCCCCAAGCCAAACACTTTCCCCACTTCCAGGGTAGCTGCTGCCTTACGGTTAACATACGGCGACAACCGGCTGACCTGAGCCACCCGGTACACATCCTCCCGGGTAATGGTAACCGGCTCTTGGGTCTCACCCACCCGCATAAGCGCCATGCTGTAGGCATCTGACAAGATGTTGACAGCTTTCCGGCCTTCGATGGTATAATCGCTAATCAGCTGCGGCACTTCCGGCTCAATGACAACCTCCAGCTTGACTGCCGCATTATAGACAATTTCCTCAATATGCTTGGGTGTCAACGGTTCAAAATATATCTCAGCACAACGCGACCGTACGGCAGGCATGACATCGCCGGCATCACGGGTGGTAGCGCCAATGAGGATAAAGTCGGCCGGCGCCCCTTCTTCAAACAGCTTTTTAATATACTTAGGTACATTATTATCAGAAGGATCATAGTACGCCGAATCAAAAAACACCCGTTTATCTTCCAGAACCTTCAACAGCTTATTTTGCAGCATCGGGTCCATCTCGCCAATTTCATCAATAAACAGAATGCCGCCATGGGCATCTGTAGCCAAACCCGGTTTCGGCTCCGGCACACCACTGTCGGCTAAATCCCGGCGTGCTCCCTGATAAATGGGGTCATGCACCGAGCCTAAGAGCGGATTGGTGACATCGCGGGGGTCCCAGCGCAAAGTAGTCCCATCGACTTCAATAAACGGAGCATCCGGGGTAAAAGGTGTCTTTTTAATTTGCTTGGCTGCTTCCAGTACCAGCCGGGCGGCTGTGGTTTTACCCACTCCAGGCGGTCCGTAAAGAATCAGATGCTGGGGATAGGGAGAGGCAAGTTTGGCCTTAAGCGCCTCCACCGCCCGCTCCTGCCCAATGATTTCGTCAAGCGTGGCCGGACGCAACAGCTCCATCGCCGAACGGGTTAATTTGCGGGTCTCCAGTTTTTCCAAAAGGGCATATTTCTTGAGAGTCTGCGGGTTCTCGGCATTGGCCGGGGCTTCTTCCTTGATAACCTGGGTACGGATTTCCTGGACATATTCCTGATGGCGTTCTTCCATCTTTTCGGCAATTTTCTTTTCAATACGGTCTTCTACTGTACGGCGGGCACACAGGTCTGCCAGCTCATCTTCGATTTCACTAAGCAGCTCCGGAATTTCACCCACAGACGGTAATTTATCAATTGTCGGATCTTCAAACACCAGCTTCTGCAGCGCCAGCACCCGTTCCGGCAGGCTGTTTGATCGCATAAGTTCCAGCGCTCCCAGTTTGCCTGCTTTGAGCACCACCTTTTCTGCGCCCAGAACACCGGTGTACAAACCGTACAAGGCGGCTACCTGGCGTTTGAGCTGATCTTCCTGGTTGCCATGACCGCTGCTGACAGCGCGGTCGACGTTGCCACTACGTACTAGTTTGTTAAAAAAATCTTTCATAATTATACCTTTCTAATAGTAAGGGTTAGAAACAAAAAGCAAAAACGCAATTGGCGCACAGCTTTCGCAATGACCGTTTGGGGTAAACCACGTATACATTGCGAGTGCGGGCAGCGCGAAACCGTCACTGCCTATCCATTCGCTCTGGATTTAATCGGCTTTAATGATTACCTGGATTTCGGTGCTTACCTCAGGATGAAGCTTTATGGGTACGGTAAATGTCCCCAGAGACTTGATGGCATCTTTAAGCTCAATTTTACGCTTATCCAGATCAAGTTTGTGCTCCTGGGCCACAGCCTCGGCAATGTCCTTGGCCGTTACCGAGCCAAACAGGCGGCCGCCCTCTCCCATTTTGACCGGGATGGTGACAACAATTTTGGCCATCTGTGCGGCCAGCAGCTTGGCTTCATCCAGAGCGCGCTCTTTTTTGCGCTCCTCGGCTGCCTTTTGCAGATTAGCATTATTCACATTATTGGCAGTGGCCGCAATGGCCAGTTTTTGCGGTAAAAGATAGTTGCGGGCATAACCCTCAGAAACTTCAATGATGTCGCCCTTCTTACCGAGTTTTTTCACTTCTTGCTGCAGAATTACTTTCATGTATTGCACTCTCCTTTATGTAACTATCTACTATATCAATAATTCTTGCTTTCACTTCATCAATGCTGGCATCTTTTACTTTAGCACCGGCTACCGATTGATGACCGCCGCCATCTAATTGCTCCATGATCACCTGGACGTTAATATCGCCATGCGATCTGGCGCTGATAGCAACACCCTCTTCAACCTCAAACAGAACAAAGCTCACCCGCACACCTTCAATATTCAGCAGCATATCTGCCGTCTGCGCCGCCGCCACCTGAGGATTTTTGACATCAGCCGGACAGACGGCGATAAC
Source organism: Sporomusa sphaeroides DSM 2875 (assembly GCF_001941975.2). Lineage (NCBI taxonomy): Bacteria > Bacillati > Bacillota > Negativicutes > Selenomonadales > Sporomusaceae > Sporomusa > Sporomusa sphaeroides. The sequence continues at coordinate 4,902,491 of NZ_CP146991.1, forward strand.
TACACCCTCGTACGGCATCTCGGTATTATCAATGATTGCCGCCCGGTTTTTCATTGTCTGGAAATCGACGCGGAATAAGTGGCGCACCAGTGTAGGATCAGCACCTGCCCGGCGCAGATAAGAAGCCGCTTCGAAGGTACGCACCCCTGTCTGAACCGCAAAATTCTTGGTATCCACCACAATCCCCGCATAGAGTGCCGAAGCTTCCAGGCGGTTTAGTTCAATTTTTTCGTCAAAGTAACCTAATAGCTCTGTTACCAGTTCACTGGTGGACGAAGCCGAAGGTTCAAGATACACCAGCAGCGTATTGGGAATAATGGTCTCAGCCCGGCGATGATGGTCAATAATAACCGTCCGTTCGGCCCTGGCCAGTACATCCGGTGCCGCCACCAGCTCCGGCCGGTGGGTGTCAACAACAAACACCAGTGTTTTGGAATTGCCCAGGAAGGCCGCCTGCATCGGCGATATAAAGAGGTCCCGGAATTCTTCATAGTCCAGCAGCAGCTCTGACAGCTTATCCATAGCCATCCCCGGCTGACTGACAACAATATGGACTTGCTTGCCCATATGGCGCACCATTTTGGCTACCCCAAAGGCTGCTCCCAGGCTGTCAAAATCTTCACCGGCATGCCCCATAATCACAATACTGTCCGCCTGGTCGATGAGCTCTCTGATAGCTTGCGCCACAATCCGGGCTTTCACCCTGGTATTTTTCTCAACCGCCTTGGCTTTACCGCCAAAAAACTGAACTTTGCTGCTAATATTCACCGCTGCTTGATCACCGCCGCGGCTTAACGCCAGATCCAGCCCGGCCTGAGCCCGCTGTCCCAGTTCCGCAATTGAGATTTCGCCGGTGGCGGCACCAATGCTTAGCGTTACCGGGATTTTATTGCCTGCCTGAATGGCGCGAATGCGGTCCAAAATCTCAAATTTATCATCAGTCATCAGACGATCAAGGGCTAAACGATTTAAAACAGCAATATAGGTGTCTTCACTGTATTTTTTTATATGTCCGTCCAGCTCTGTCATCCACTCTGCCAGCATGCGGTTGACCTCACCCAGGATAGTCGTACGCTGGCTTTCATTCAAGCCGGTTAAGGCATCATCATAATTATCAATTTGAATATAGGCAAGTACGGTCTGAATCTGGCAGCAGGATGCCCGGTAAGACTCCAAACCGGTAACATCCGATATATAAAAAACCGTAAGCTCATGGTCAACAGCCCTGTGGACAATGTCGTAATGCTGCTGCCCGGCTTCAAATTTAAGCTGTCCGTCTTTGCCTGTCATTTTTTCTAACGGCAGGGCAGGCCAAATGGCTGCTAACGATTCCCCCGGTTCAACCGACTCGGTAACCCATTCGCTCAGCAGTTCATTGCGCCAGTAAATAATACCCTGCTGGTCAACAATTACTATTGCCAGCGGTAAATTGGTAAACGCCTGGACTGCCGCATTATCCACACTGCGCCCTACAGTTTCCAGATAATTATTCACTTCTTTTTGCCGCATAGTATAGCGTTCCCGCCCATATAAATAGAGAGCATAGAGCAAAATAGCGCCAAGAATGGCCGCATAATGGTTATAATAACTGATAATCACTAAAAAGGCTGCCATCACTGCTAAATAAATACGGGTGTCAAACCAAAACGATGGTCCTTGAGGCATATGCTTTCCTCCTGTTACTCCATATGCGGAGCACGCAGTTGACGATAGTCGAAAATGAGATCAAAGGCACCGGCGAGAATCAGTCCCTGCATGATAAACCCGTTAGAAAATATCAAGAATATTATAAGCCCCTTGACGATTCTTGACAAATTGTATTTATCGGCAAGGAAGTAAAACAAAGCCATTCCCTGAACAAAAAGCACCATAGTGGTAATAACCTGAAGATTCATGCCCACCTGATACAAAAGCTCAATTTCCCGGGTCTGACCCCAGTAAATGGATACCAGCGCCACCGCCAGCGCATATACCGTAATACGCGGCATTGTCCAGTGACGAAACAGGGGAAAGGGCTCAATCCTTTGCCCCAGCTTGGCAAGTACGGCTTTAGCCACCTGATAATTCAGGAAGGTGTCAAGAAAGGCTGCGAGGACAAAGCCGGCAGGCAGAATAACCTTCACAAGCTCCAGCATGGGGCCCATAGCGGCTTCCATTTGCGCCAAATCTTCCGCTTTCATCCCCATCTCCCGGTAAAACGCTATCGCCTGCTCCAGACCGTGAGCCATAGCCTCGGTCTGAAAGTTAAGGGGATTAAAGCCCATAATAACAGCGGTAAGCGCCAAAACGGCAGCTTTAGAAACCAAGGAAGCAACCGCACCAAGCAAAACGGTTTTTGCCGGGGAAAACCCTTCTTTAATTGCATAACCCAAGGCAATACCAATCAGTCCAAAACCTACCACCACCGAGATGGCACTAAGCGGGTGCATAAGCATGGAAATAATGATCCCTGCCGCGACGACAGCCATAATACTCCGCCTATAGCCATGCCGCACTCCCAGTAATACAATCGGGACCGGCCAAATTAAATTGACAAAAGCACCCAGTATCGGCACATACGTACTGATAAGAGCAAAAATTATAGCCACTGCGGTAAGTATGCCGCCTTCAACCACCGGCCTAACCGGACTTTTTTGCATATTTCACCTCTTCTGGCGAAGATGTCGGCGATATTCGCTCATATCTCCAAACCAACGTTCGATTTCAGGCTCCTGGTTTATATTGGTTCCAAGCCTGTTATTTATAAGCTCATCCATTTGCGGGTAATCAATACCCAGCCGCCGTCCTAAAACAAAGGCTGAAATAATAATCTGGGCCAGCGCTTCACCAATGGCTTCCCGCTTATTGCGGGCCATTGCCTGGTATAGTTTACCCACTTCGGTCAGAAGATCGGCTTTAAGGCCTTCGATCAGCCTAAGTTTACGCAAGATATCCGATTCCTGTGAAAACACTAAACCGCCTCCTTACTCCATCCTGTTTATATTCGAAAGAGGCCGGCCTATTTCCTGCTTTTCTATTTAGGAAAATAGTATGAAACCCTGGCACTGGCCAGGGCGGTTCGCTGGTAAAGTTCCGTGTTGGCAAATTAAAACTCCCTGCCAGACAGTCTTATCCATTTATATTAGTAACATTTTATGCAAGCAATTAACAAATTATTACTGCCTGGCTATATAATTGTGCAAGCCCGGCTAAACTCAGCAGCCGGGTTTTGTGCCGGCACACAAAACTATACCAGCTGTTAGACATAAAAAGGGCAAGAAGTCTGCCATGGCAGACATTCTTGCCCTTTATCAATCTTATTCTGCTGTAAACGGCAGCAGAGCGATATTACGCGCCCGCTTAACAGCCAAGGTCAGTTGGCGTTGATGTTTGGCGCAGTTACCGGAAATGCGGCGCGGCAGAATTTTGCCACGCTCGGTGGTGTACCGGCGCAATTTCGGAACATCCTTATAATCAATATCGGTTACTTTATCAACACAGAAGCTACAAACTTTTTTCTTAGGTTTGCGACCTCTTTCGCGTTTTATAGCCATTCATTTACCCCCCTTTTAAAACGGTATTTCCTCTTCAGGGAAGACATCTTTGCCGAACGAATTTATATCTATATTCCCGGCCTCAGTGCCGGATGTCTGTCTGCTGTCCAGATATTCAACATTCTGTGCTACCACTTCGGTAACACGGCGTTTTTGGCCATCATTAGCTTCATATGAGCGAACTGAGAGCCTGCCCTCCACCAGAACCCGCCGACCTTTGGTAAGGTTATTGCCACAAGTCTCGGCCAGCTTCTCCCAAGCTACAATCGGAATGAAATCCGCTTGCTCTTGGCCACCGGCAAAACGGTTAACTGCAATAGAAAAAGATGCCACTGCTTTACCGCTCTGTGTATATCTCACCTCAGGATCTCGCGTCAAACGACCGAGAAGGATGACTTTATTCATAATTCCTCATACCCCCGGCTAAAACATTAGTCTTCCAACTTAATAACCATGTGCTTAAGAACATCGTCAGTAATTTTGAGTACACGCTCCAGCTCAAATACGGTAGCTGGCTCAGCAGTGAAGTTAATCAGGGTATAGTACCCTTCCATGACGTCTTTTACTTCATAAGCCAGGCGCTTTTTGCCCCAGCGATCCACTTTGTCGACATTGCCGCCAGTGTTCTTAATGATGTTTTCGAACTTAGCGATGGTGGCGTTAAGAACCTCTTCGTCACCAACTTTACTAATAATCACGACTTCGTATTTTCTCACGAAATCACCTCCTCCTTTGGACTATTGGCCCCCACAGACGGGAGCAGGGAAGGTTTTGAATAACAAAACCATGTCACAATATGTACTTTTGCGACTAAACTATTATAGCATTAGTTGTCCGCCAAATGCAAGGAAAAAGCAAAGATTTTCATGGCAACCCATGAAAATCTTTTAGAAACAGTTCTTATACTATTGAGGCGTGGGCGGCCGTTGTGCATAAGCGGAGGTTAAGCGCCAGCGCGCAGCGTTGCATGACTGGCGCCCGCGCCAGTCCTAGGTATACTTATTATAACGATTGCTCGGCAACTCTCTCGGCCTGTTTCCGGCCCGGCTCTGAAATGGCGACAGCCAATACGGCGGCAGCTGCCAGCGAAAGCAGTGACCACATCAACGCGGCCTCCAAACCGATCCTGTCTCCCAGAGCGCCGGTTATGGCCGCGCCCACGCCGCCCAGGCCGAATGCCAGCCCCAGCATCATGCCTGATGCCATGGCTGCATTGCCGGGAATAAGCTCCTGTGCCCAGACAACCGAAGTCGGTGCCGTGCTTTGCAATAAAGCGCCGCTGACTGCCAGTAACAAATAACTCATCGGCGACGGACTGATATCAATTAAAAATAGATAAGTAACAGGCAGACACAGGGCCATAGAACCAATAACGCCGGCCTTACGGCCAATCCTGTCACCCACCCAGCCGCCGACCAGCGAGCCGCCCGCAGCCCCCAGCAGCAGCACGGTGACCATAGTGGCGGCAACTGCCGATGGTTGCCCGGCCCGAACTAAGAGCAGCGGCAGAAACGTGAGCAAGGCCACTTGCATCCACGATCTAAGGGCTGTAACAACATTTAACAGCAGCAGGTCGCGCGACTTATGCCAGGGTGCTGCCGCCACAGCAACGGCAGTATTTTGCTCCCGGCGGACTGCCGGACTGATATCCACCTTGTGCAAGCCGGCGAAATAAGACGCTGCCGTAAAGATAATGCCGGGAATAATTAACCATAACAGACTGGCCGTCCCCCATACAGTAAGGCAATACATAATAATAGCAGGCGCTATGGCAAAACCGGCATTGCCACCAAAGACAAAGACCGACATTGCCGTGCCCTTGGTTTCCGCAGTAACTACCTTGCCCATCAGGCTGGCAGCCAGGGGATGAAAAATCGAAGAACCCAAGCCGGCCAAACCGACTAAGAGAAAAAGCACAAGCTTACTGTCAGCCAACCCGGCCAGACAGATAAATATCGCGCTTACCGGGGTTGTAACCAGAATTAGCCAGGAATAGCCATACTTGTCAATAATATAGCCGGAAACCGGCTGAAGCACACTGGATAATACCGAATAAGCCATGACCAGCATGCCGCTCAGCGTGAGTGACAAGCCCAGCTTAATCATAACAACAGGCAGTAACGCCGGTAAGAAGTTGGCATAAAAGTCACTGAAAAAGTGCCCTGTTCCTAATAAGGATACCTGAAAAACCGTAGATTTTCTGAACTCCTTTTCCATTACAATTCCCTCCTTAAAAGGAAAAGAACGGCCCAAAAACCGTTCACCCTCCAGCAGCCTAATTACACATTAAATCTAAAATAGGTTACATCGCCATCCTGCATAATGTACTCTTTGCCTTCCAGGCGCACCAGCCCTTTTTCCTTGGCGGCACCATGCGACCCGGCAGCCATTAAGTCATTATAGGAAACAATTTCGGCCCGGATAAAGCCACGTTCAATATCGCTGTGGATCTTGCCGGCAGCCTGTGGCGCTTTGGTACCCCGCACAATGGTCCAGGCCCGTACTTCCTGCTCACCTGCGGTAAAAAAGGTCATCAGTCCCAGCAGGGTAAAGCTGGCACGAATGAGCTTATCCAGTCCGGATTCCTCCAGCCCTAAATCTGCCAGGAACTCGCGGGACTCCTCAGCGTCCAGTTCGGCAATCTCGGATTCTACTTTGGCTGATACAACAATCACTTCCGCACCCTCACGTGCAGCGTATTCGCACACTTTGGCGACATGCGGATTGGCACTGGCATCTGCCGCCTCCTGCTCGCTGACATTGGCAACAAACAATGTAGGCTTTAAGGTCAATAAGAATAAATCGCGCAGTAAGGCTGCGGTTTCTTCATTTTGAACAACACGGCGGGCAGGCTGCCCGTCTGAAAGTGCCTGCTGCACCTGCTTAAGGACTTCCAGCTCGGCCGGCGCCTTTTTATCGCCGCTTTTCAACAGTTTCTGCAGCCGTTCTATGCGCTTTTCCACCGTTTCCAAATCGGCAAGACACAGTTCGGTATTGATGATTTCAATATCTCTGATGGGATCAAGACCACCGGCCACATGGGTAATGTTTTCATCAGTAAAACAGCGCACCACCTGTGCGACCGCATCTACCTGACGGATATGGGACAAAAACTTATTGCCAAGTCCCTCCCCCTGGGCCGCCCCGGCCACCAAGCCGGCAATATCAACAAACCGCATGGCAGCAGGTATTGTCCGTTGTTTCGGCTTATACATCTCCGTCAGTTTCCACAGACGGTCATCAGGTACATCAACAACACCAACATTGGGTTCGATCGTACAAAAGGGATAATTGGCCGCCTCGGCTCCGGCCTTGGTAATGGCGTTAAACAGTGTGCTTTTGCCGACATTCGGCAGGCCCACGATACCTACTTCTAAGTTAGTACTCATAAATGCTACTCCACCTTTAAGGCTGGTTACAGGGTACAGCCTGAATGTTTACTTTGCTATTACCCTATTGTAAGATACTGACGGTGTAATTTCAAGTAGAGAAATACTATTACGCCTGCGGGCCGGAAATAACCGTTTTTACCCCTTTTTCAAACTTGGGCCGGGGAATCATAACCTGCCGGCCGCACTGCAGGCATTTAAGCCCGAAATCAATGCCGGTGCGGGTGATCTCCCAGCGGTCACCGCCACAGGGATGAGCTTTCTTCATTTTTACAATTTCGCCAACTTTATAATTATATCTTTCCTGACTCATAGTAACCTCCCGTATCCCCTAGCGACCTATACGCTGATCTTAAGCTGCGGCGGCGGAATTCTGGCGGCGGCAAACTTCTCCCTTACCAGGCGGCGCAACGCCGTTTCCACTTTCGTCTGCTGCAAGGGCATCGATTTGGCCGTTATCCGGATAACCACTTCACCGGGTTTAAAGTCAACCACCCCGACTACCCTGGGGCCGTCCAGCACCTCTGGTACAGTATCACCGATAGTAGTGCAGACCTCCTCCAGGAGAGCAAATACCTGGTCAAGGTCGGCCTCGTAGGAAACCGGCACATTCACCGTTGCCAGCATTTGTCCTCTGGTATGGTTGCTGACTCTGAGCACCGAACCATTGGGAATAATATGCAGAATGCCGTTGCCGTCCCGCAGCTTGGTAACGCGAAAGCCCATTTCCTCAACTGTTCCGGCCATATCACCCAGTACCACATAGTCGCCTACCCCATACTGGTCTTCCAAAATAATAAAAAATCCGGTCATAAAATCTTTAACAAGGCTTTGCGCGCCAAAGCCCACCGCTAAGCCGATAATACTGGCACCGGCTAATACCGAAGTGGTATCGACCTTAAACTCCCGTAAAACCATCATGCCCACAATAAAATAAATAATATAGCGAACTACGCTGCGCAGGAGACTGCTGAGTGTCCTGGCCCGTTTTTCATCTATATACATTGTCGCTCCCGGTCTGGGTACAAAAAACTGGTCAACCAGCATATTGGTAATCCGCAGCAGCAGGTATCCCCCGCAGAGAATAATCACCGCGCGGATAAGGCTTACCGTCGCGTTTAGCCAAAAATCAGGTGTCAACAGCTGTTCCACGCTAACCTCCATATTCGGTTATTTGTTCATAAATAACGGCACTGCCTGCCGCTGTCCGGCTAAATAATTTTGACCAACGCACATTGGTCTGAGCAAAGAGGCGGATAAGCTCTTCTTGCCATCCTGCCATAAACAGCAGGCACTGACCGCAGCTAATATCAATCTCGCGCGGCGTGGGCAAGGCATAAACAGGAATGCCTTGCCGGCTTAAAAGCGTCTCCGCCTTAATGGCCTGATGTACCGAATCAAAGGAAATCAACCGGTCATAGTGCTGGCTTGTAATAAAATCACCTGCTTATAAAGTCACCGTTTTATTAGTGGAAATGGTCTCAAGTATGGTATACATATTCGTAATTTCACCGATTGCCAGGTCGGATTTGTGCTGATAATAATCCAGGCAGGTACCGCAGGACAGAAGGCTTACGCCCCGCCCGGCCAAAGTCCGGAGTTGTTCAAGCACCGGCGAATCCTGTATGGTCAGCTTGATACCGCTATTGATGAACAAAAGTGCAGCCGGCTGCGGTTTGATCTCCAGCAGTGTCGTCATGAAGGCCTTCATCAATACGGCCCCCAGTTCCGGCGAACCCTGACCTAAGGTATTTTGGGTAATCAGGTACACCTGGCCGCCGGCCTCAGCGGCCGCAAGCAGGCTTGCGACTGCTTGCGGCTGCTGGCCTGTCCCCTTGATCATGCTGATATAGTAGTTTCCGTCTTTGGCTTCGACCGCGACCCCCAGTGCATGGGCAGACGCAAATTTAACAACATTAGCTTTAGCCACTTCATTGTCTACAATAATGGTAATTTTGCCTGAAACCGTTTCTTCCACCGCTTTTTTGGTATGAATGACCGGCTGCGGACAAACCAGCCCCCGGCAATCAACAATTCTATCTGACATGCACTTCTCCCTCTCCAATTCCAGTTACTTCTCCAATAATACTAGCCGGCACCAGGCCTGCGGCCTTAAGTGCCGCAACCAAAGGCCCGGCCTCGCTGGCCGGCACGGCCAGTAAAAGTCCGCCAGAGGTCTGCGGATCAAAACAAATGTCCCGGATAGGTTCCGGTACATTCTCGGCAAAAGTTGCGGCCGTAAGATAGTTCCGGTTCTGATAAGCCCCTCCGGGCACAAATCCCATGGCAGCAGCCTCTGCCGCCTCCGGCAATAACGGCAATGCCGTACTGTCAAGGCGGATTGTCACTTTGCTGCCTGCCGCCATTTCGTACACATGCCCAATAAGTCCAAACCCGGTAATATCGGTGCAGGCATGGACACTAAAACCGGCTGCTATTTTGGCTGCCGTTGCATTCAGTGCAGCCATGCTGGCGGTAGCTGCCGCCACACCCTGTAAAAACAAATCAGCTCTTGCTGCCGAAGCTAAAATTCCTGTTCCCAGCGCTTTCGTTAATATCAGACAATCGCCCGGCTGCGCACCGGCATTGGTCCATATCCTGTCAGGATGGGTAATCCCCGTAACCGCCAGGCCATATTTGGGCTCAGTATCATCAATGGTATGGCCCCCGATAATCACTGCCCCGGCCTCGGCAACTTTATCCTGGCCGCCTTGTAAAATAGCCAGCAAGGCTTCACCAGGAAGTTTGCAGTTAGGAAATGCCACCAGGTTCAGTGCTGTCAACGGTGTCGCCCCCATGGCATAAATATCGCTCAAACTATTGGCTGCCGCAATTTGGCCAAACAGATACGGGTCGTCCACAATCGGCGTAAAAAAATCCACTGTTTGCACCAAGGCGGTTGTTTCATTTAATTTATAAACACCGGCGTCATCTGACGTAGTAATGCCAACAAGCACGTTGGGGTTAGTCATTACCGGCAGCTGATTTAATATTCCGGCCAGGTCCCCTGGCCCCACTTTAGCCGCTCAGCCGCCCCGTGTTGTATACTGTGTAAGTTTCACCACAATAAAGTCCCCCTTTCCTATCCTATATTATACCCTTAAACTATTCTAAGCTGCTATAGAAAAAACCAATAAATAAAAAACTACGGCTTGTGCCGTGCCTGTGGCAACGGCGCAAGCCGATAGTGTCCTATTACCCTAATCACGCTTGCAATTTTCACTACATTCGACCGGACAGGTACTAAAGCCCTCGGTATAATCACAAGGCTCTAAATGGATAGTAACATCACAGGGTACGAATTGTTGCTTGATTAACGCTTCAAGCTCGTCGCATACGGCATGAGCCTTATCGAGATGCATATTCTTTTGCAGAACAATATGCATGTCAATAAGCCGCCAACTGCCTGACCGCCGGGTACGCAGCTGGTGAAAGGCAATAACAGCCGGATGAGCGTAAACAATGCCTCTGATGATTTCTTCTTCTGCCGGCGGCAAACTGACATCGGTCAGTTCATAGATGCTTTTCATAGTCATTGAAAAACCGGCCTTAAAGACAATGACCGCCACGACAATGGCAATAACCGGGTCCAGCCAATACAGATTGGTCAGTTTGATAATAACCAGCCCGATAAAGACCCCCATACTTGTCCAGATATCGGCTCTGAGGTGAAGCGCATCGGCTTCCAGCGCTTGTGAACCGGTCAGGCGGGCCACAGCATACAGTTTGCTGGATACCCAATAGTTCACAGCTACCGACAGGGCCATGACAATAAGTCCATATTCCAGGTATTCCGGCACATGCGGATTATTTATTTTATCTACAGCCTCATACACAATCCATAGTGCTGCCAGCACAATCAGCACCGCTTCAAAGGCTGCCGACAGGTTTTCAATTTTGCCATGACCGTACGCATGCTGGTCATCAGGTGGCTGAGCAGACTTCTTTACAGCAAAATAGGCAACCAAGGCAGCAATCAAGTCCACGCCGGAATGGGCTGCCTCAGAGATAATACTTACAGCACCGGTCATTATCCCCACAAATAATTTTAACGCCACAAGCAGGGTGTTCGATACTACCGACAGCCGTGCGGTTTTCTGCTTTAGTTGATTGTAATCTTTATCCAAACCGTTCCCTCCCAATAAGTGGAAAATAAAAATAAGCCTGCGGGATATAGGTCCCGCAGGCTTTCCTGCTGCTTGCTGCCCGGCTGCGCCTTATGGTAAAGGCCGCCTGTTCCTACTTTATATTATATTAACACAGCAAACAAAATGTGTAAAATTTTGTGAGGAAACTGTTATTTGCTAACCGATCTGCACAACATGCTGCACCGGGTAGCCCACTGCCGCCAGGCGTTCGGTAAAAGCTTTCACATCTTTAATATCGGCCCGGATAACCACTTCATACTGCCCCTCGTCGGTTGGGTAGCTGGCAAAGCTGCCGATGCTGATCCCGAACTCTTTGAACACGCCGGAAATATCATGAACAACGCCTAACCGGTCAGGCACTACAATACTTAAGCGGGTTTTCCCCTGCGGTAATCCCATGATGTCCACAAAGGTTTTAAAAATGTCGGTTTCGGTTAAGATTCCGACAACTTGCTGGTTCTGATCCATAACAACCAGGCCGCCGATCTTATGATTATACATAATCAGCGCGGCTTCTTCCACAGTAGCTTCCGCACTCACGGTCAGCACCTTTTTGGCCATAATGTCTTTAACCTGCATTTTAGACAAAAGATAGTTTAGTTCAAATACAGACAGCGAGGTGGCCGGTGAAGCCGATACTTCCCTAAGGTCCCTATCGGTGACAATACCCACCAGCTTGCCGTTATCCACCACCGGTAAACGGCGGAACTTGTTGCTGCGCATGATTTGCAGCGCATCCACAATAGTCATGGCAGACGTTATGGTAGTGGGATTGGGTGTCATTCGTTTGGATACGATCATAACATAACACTTCCCTGCATATGTATTTTAGCTATGGGTATTTGGGCGGCTGTTAGCCGCCCAAATAAGCTTTACGTATTTCTTCGCTTTCCGCCAATTCCTGGCCACTGCCTGACAGAATTATCCGGCCGGTTTCCAGTACATAAGCCTTATGCGCAATAGACAATGCCATATTGGCGTTTTGCTCCACCAACAGGATGGTAGTACCTGTTTCATTAATATCTTTAATGATGGAGAATATCTCTTTTATCAGGAGCGGTGCCAAACCCATCGAGGGTTCGTCCAGGAGTAAAATCCGGGGACGGCTCATCAGCGCCCGGCCCATGGCCAGCATTTGCTGCTCACCGCCGGAAAGCGTCCCGGCCAACTGACTGCGCCGTTCTGCCAGTCGGGGAAAACGTCCGAATACGATATCCATATCGGCTTTAATTTCTTTGGTATCAGAACGAAGATAGGCGCCCAGTTCCAGATTCTCCAGCACCGACATATGGGCAAATACCCGGCGGCCTTCCGGAACCTGTGAAATTCCCAGTTTAACGATATTTTGAGCCGCCATACCGGCAATGTCCTGGCCCTCAAAAATGATCTGACCGATTTTAGGCTTCAGCAGACCGGAAATGGTACGCAGTGTCGTGCTCTTACCGGCGCCATTAGCGCCGATTAAGGTTACGATTTCCCCTTGGTTAACATCAACACTAATGCCCTTTAAGGCGTGAATAGCGCCATAGTATACATTTATATTATCAATTTTTAACATTGTCATGGTCTATACCTCCTCGCCGAGGTAAGCCTCGATAACCCGCGGATTATTTTTGATTTCCTCCGGCGTTCCCGAAGCGATAATACTGCCATAATCAAGCACGTAAATGCGCTCACATACACCCATAACCAGACTCATATCATGCTCAATCAGGAGGATGGTCAGGTCAAACTTTGTTTTTATCCAGCGGATCATTTCCATCAGTTGCTGTGTTTCCTGGGGATTCATGCCGGCAGCAGGTTCATCCAGCAAGAGTAGTTTGGGCTGGGCGGCCAGGGCGCGGGCAATTTCCAGGCGGCGCTGCTCACCATAGGGCAAATTTTTGGCGATCTCATCTTTTTTATCGGCCAGCTGAAATATCTCCAGAAACTTTATGGCTTTTTCCTCAATTTCAGCCTCTTCCTTATGGTAACGACCGACGCGAAACAGCGATTCCATCAAACCATACTGCACGTGAAAATGATAGGCAATTTTAACATTGTCAAGCACACTTAAGTCGGCAAACAGCCTGATGTTCTGAAAAGTACGGGCAATACCGCGCTGCGTGATTTGATAAGGTTTAAGCCCGACAACGCTTTTGCCGTCAAACTCAATTTGTCCCTCTGTCGGCTCATACACCCCGGTTAAGAGATTAAATGCTGTTGTTTTACCCGCGCCATTAGGACCGATAAGACCAACCAGCTCGCCTGGCGCAATGTCGACTTCGAAATTTGATACCGCTCTTAAGCCGCCAAAGACTTTCGATAGCTTAGTTGCCTTGAGTAGAGCCATCTTTCTTACCTCCTGTCACGCGGCTAAACATTTTCAAGCTTAGCTCTTTGTTGCCAAACAGCCCCTGCGGCCGGTAAAGCATTAAAATAATGAGCAGCAGCGAGTAAATAATCATCCGCCACTCAGGATAACTGGCCAGTGCTGCCGAAATAAAGGTCAGCAAAACAGCGCCGGTAATACTGCCGCTAATGCTGCCCAGACCGCCCAGTACCACCATGGTCAAAATGTCAAACGACCGCATGAAGGTAAAGGAGGCCGGATGGGCAATGTAAAAGTAATGGGAAAACAGTGAGCCGGCCACACCGGCAAAAGCTGCCCCCATGGTAAAGGCCAATACTTTGTATTTTGTCGTATCCACACCCATGGCTTCGGCGGCAATTTCGTTTTCGCGAATAGAAATACAAGCCCGCCCATGTGTTGAATTAACAAAATTCTTAATAGCATATACGGTAAACACAACAAACGCAAATACCCAGGTAAAATCAGTATAGCGGGGAATGCCCATAAAGCCTGAAGCACCGCCAACATACTGAATATTGAGAATACAGATCCGGATAATTTCACCCAGACCTAATGTGGCAATGGCCAGGTAATCGCCATTTAACCGCAAGGTCGGCAAGCCAATCGCAAAGCCTAATACCCCGGCGGCCATTGCGCCGCCTAAAATAGCAGCTAAAAATGGCAACTGCATTTTCACCGTAAGCACGGCGCTTACATAAGCGCCAACCGCCATAAACCCGGCATGGCCGATGGAAAACTGACCGGTGAAGCCATTAATAAGGTTAAGGCTTACTGCCAAAATAATATTGATACCGATTAATATAATATTAAGCTGCCAAAATGAGCCGATAATATCGGCCATCATCAGGCCTTGGATACTAGCGTAAATGACCAAACAGGCCAATAATGCTTTCACATCTGTTTTAGTTTTGTTATTCACGGCCTGCCACCTACACTTTCTCCCGGATATTTTTACCCAAGAGGCCTGCCGGTCTCCATATTAAAATAATAATCAGGATGGCAAATGCTGCCGCATCCCGGAAAGTGGAGGACCAGAAGCCGCTGACCAATGCTTCGATAACACCCAAAATGGTGCCGCCAAGCATGGCTCCCGGAATATTGCCGATACCGCCCAGTACGGCGGCAACAAAGGCCTTTAGCCCAGGCATAATACCCATAAGCGGATCAATTGAGTTGTAGTAGATGCCGACAAGCACACCGGCTGCAGCTGCTAAAGCTGAGCCGATACCGAAAGTAAAAGAAATTACTTTGTCAACATTAATGCCCATAAGGCGGGCGGCATCGGTATCAAAGGATACGGCACGCATAGCCTTGCCCATTTTGGTGCGGTGTACGACATAGGTCAGAATGACCATAAGCAGCAGGGATACCCCTAAAATGACGATTTGCTGGCTGTTAATTACCAGGCCGCCAAAATTATAAATCTCCGCGGCAAATATTGCCGGGAACGTACGCGGCTGTGGTGTCACCAACAGCATTCCGCCATATTCCAAAAACAATGATACACCGATAGCCGTAATCAGTATGGCTATTTTAGGCGCATGCCGGAGTGGCCGGTACGCAACCCGTTCAATAACCATACCCAGGATACTGGCCATAGACATGGAAAAAATCAAGGCCGGCACAAAAGAAAACTTCAGTATCGATGTAGCAAAAAACCCTGCATAGGCGCCCACCATATAAATGTCGCCGTGGGCAAAGTTGATCAGCCTGATTATACCGTAAACCATAGTATAACCCAGTGCAATGAGCGCATAAATACTGCCCAGGGATATACCATTAATTAATTGTTGTCCTAACTGTACAATTATGTGTGAAGATTCCAATGCGCTCTCCCCTCTCCATTTCAAAATAGTATAGTGTGTTGAAGGGCCGGTTGGTCCGGATGGCCGGGGCAAGCCCCGGCCACAGGGAACGCAACGCACCCTTAATTAGGGATTAACCTTTTCTTTAAAGGTTTTATTGCCGTCTTTCATCTCAATAATTACGGCACTCTTAATCGGATCATGGTTGGCATCAAAAGAGATTAAACCGGAAACTGCCTGATAATCCTTGGTTTTGGCCAATTCATCCTTGATTTTGACCGGATCGGCACTGTTGGAACGTTTCATGGCTTCAATGACCATCATGGTAGCATCATAGGATAATGCCGCAAAGGCGTCAGGAGTTTGATTGTATTCTTTCTTATAAGCTTCAACGAAAGTCTGTACCGCCGGACTGTTGTCATCAGGCGAATAGTGATTGCTGAAGAAGGTATTATTTAAGGCTTGTGCGCCGCCGATTTCCGGCAGCTTAGCCGAATCCCAGCCGTCGCCGCCCAGGAAAGGCACTGTAAGACCAAGCTCGCGGGCTTGCTTAATAATCATGCCCACTTCCTGATAATAGCCGGGAACAAATACTACATCCGGATTCTGGGCCTTGATTTTGGTCAACGTGGCTTTGAAATCGGTATCTTTGGCCAGATAAGCTTCACTGGCAACAATTTTGCCGCCGTTTTTCTCGAAGGTTTCTTTAAAGAACTGGCCTAAGCCTTTAGCATAGTCACTGGAATTATCAATATATAAAGCTGCTGTTTTGGCTTTAAGCGAGTTTTGCGCAAAGGTAGCCATTACCGAACCCTGGAATGGATCAATAAAGGCGGCCCGGAAATTGAATTCGCGAACCTTGCCGGTATTAGGATCAACCGTAACTTTAGGATTGGATGCGGTCGGGCTGATTGCCAACACCTTATTGTCAGCATTAACCTGCGCTGCCGCAATTACACTGGATGAGGCAATAGGAGCAATAACCGCTACCACTTTATCTTGAGTAAGTAATTTTTGCATAGCATTGGCTGCCTCGGCTGCTTCGCTCTTATTGTCGGCAACTACCAGGGTAAGCTGCTTGCCCAATACGCCGCCTTTAGCATTGACTTCTTTAATTGCCAGTTTAGCGCCGTTTGTAGCCGACTGACCGAAAGTGGCGTTATTGCCGGTCATCTCCAAGTTGGCTCCAAACTTAATTACATCTTCCTTCTGGCCACCACAGCCGGCAACAAGCCCTGCCACCATAAGCACACCAACCATTACACTTACGAGCTTGAAGAATTTTGTCTTTACCATAGTTTCCCCTCCCAAAATACTAAATACGGATGCAGCTGGTCCGGGTAATATATGCACTATCTCCCGCCATACTGCTGGAGGACTCAGCAAACAATGTACGATAAGTCCTCCGGTTGCTAGCACTCCGTGTCCACTAACAACATATCATTGTATGCCATACAGTGTAATTATAGGGGTCTTGTCCATCGCTGTCAATACTCTCAGCATAGTACATCTGCTTCAATGTACACCATACACGGACATATTCCTATGGTTTCCTTTGAAGCCGGAAAGGGGGTAAGGCCTCCGCCTTCCCCCTTCACCGCATTGTATACTGACAGTGTCATTGAGTATCTGTTTTTTTGCATATCCCGGGTTAAGGACCAACAAGCGCAAGCAAGGTGCTTAGCCAGAAATTAACACCTTGTTCTTATTTGTTTTGCTATTAAGGGTTGATTTTCTCTTTGAACATTTGCTTTCCGTCTTTCATTTCAATAACTACCGCACTTTTAACCGGATTATGGTTAGCGTCAAGCGTCAGGATACCCGTACTTACCTGGAGGTTTTTCGTTTGTTCCAGGGCCTCACGGATTTTAGCCGGATCATCGCTGCCGGCACGTTTAATGGCGTCAATAATCATGATACCGGAATCATAACCAAGGGCAGCCAGCGCACTGGGCTCCTGCCCATACTCTTTTTTGTAAGCTTCCACAAATTTTACGATGTTAGGGTCTTTATCCTGCGAGGAATAGTGATTGCTGAAGAAACCGTTATTAAGGGCAGCTGCACCGGCAATTTCAACCAGCTTGCCATCGTCCCAGCCGTCGGTGCCCAGCAGTGGTACAGTAATTCCCAGCTCGCGGGCCTGTTTCACAATCTTGCCCACTTCTTCGTAATACGCCGGAATAAAGATAACATCAGGGTTGGTGGCTTTTATCTTGGTTAAAGTGGCTTTAAAATCTGTATCTTTTTGCAAGAAACCTTCTTTGGCTACGATCTTGCCGCCATCCTGCTCAAAAGCAGCTGCAAAAACCTCAGCCAGGCCTTTGGAATAATCAGAACTGCTATCCAGGTAGACAGCGGCGGTTTTGGCCTTAACCGACTTGATGGCAAAATCGGACATTACCTTGCCCTGGAAGGGATCAATAAAGCAGGCGCGGAAAACATAGGGACGCACCTTGCCATTGTCTACTGTAACTTTAGGGTTGGTCGCGGTAGCGGTTAGTACAGGAATTTTATGGTCTTCGGCAATCTGAAGGGTAGCCAGTACATTGGAGCTGGATACCGGCCCCAGTACTGTTACCACTTTATCCTGCGTGATAAGTTTGGTAATGGCATTGGCGGCTTCGGCCGGTTCTGACTTGTTGTCGGCCAGAATAAGGGTAATCGGCTTGCCAAGCACACCGCCGGCGGCATTGGCTTCTTTGAACGCCAGTTTAATTCCATTTGAGGTCTGGGTGCCAAAGTTGGCAATACCACCGGTCAGTTCATAGTTGCCACCGATTTTAATAACTTTTGAGTCAGCCGGTTTGGAGGTGGTCGAGCTGCCGCAGCCTGTTACTAAAGCTGCCAACATGGTAAAAGTTACTGCCAGACTGATCAATATCAGCCATTTTTTCTTCATACAGATTTCTCCTCTTTCCCTTTACAGATTTAGCTCATTCGTTACACTAAAACAGATTTCCGGGAAACCTACTGAGTTACCATTAAGCAGCAATATAGATTTGTAACGGCCGCGTCTCAACCCCCTTATACAAATTTACCTTCGTCCCCAATAACAGGATAATGTTTTTTACTTGTAGATGTTTGTGTTTATTATCCTGTAGCATTCATTATATTTGCAAATTATCAGAACTGTCAATATATTTATTTTTGTTCCCTGTATGCCTCTGCTTTCGCACAAAGAACATAACTCCCCTGACAGAATACATGGCCGGCATATAGCTGCCGCGTCAGATATAACGACACGGCAGCCAAAGGCCGGCCCGCTTTAAGACTTCCGGTTTCTATCAGCAGGAGTTATGCCTGAGTCTCCATTTATCGGTAAAATTTAATCGGTTCGGCATTTGTCTCCATATTCCAGACACCGCAGGGACAAATACCGGCACAAATACCGCACCCAATACAGCTTGCCGGATCTGACACATATTCGGCGCCATTTTCCCCGGCCAGCCGGGTGATGGCATTTTCCGGGCAGGATTTAAGGCACATATGGCAATCACGGCAAGTACCACAGCTAATGCAGCGGGCGTAGTCACCGCTGGCGTCAGGTACATCGCAGCTATGACATTTTTTAAAGTAGGCGGTACTCATCCGCTCTGCCGGAATCCTAATCTTCCCTGCAGGCATATAGGCGGCACTCCTCAGATAGGCGTCGGCAGCCAGGGCGGCCTCGCGGCCGGCACCGATGGCGTCCACCAGCCGACCGGGACGAATGGTGTCACCGGCCGTAAAGATACCGGGAGCCACACTATAATTACCGGCCGGTTGCAAAAAGCCGCGTTCCAAAGCAATACCGTCAGGCACAAAATCCAGATCAGGCACTTCACCAATAGCAATGATTACGGTATCGCCTTTAATCAGCTTGCCATCTTGCGTAATGATTCCCTCATCTGTCACCTCTTTGGTAAATACCGGCCAGCAAATTTCTCCGCCCAGCGCCTTAACGTGCGCCAGCTCCGCCGCGAAGGCAGCCGGCCGCTGCACGTCAATGCAGGTAACCTGTTCTGCGCCAAGGCCATAGGCCCCGACAGCCACATCCATGCCCGAGTTGCCGCAGCCGATAACGATGATCTGTTTACCAATAGCCGGTTTTTCTCCTTTGTTGATGGCTTTAAGGAAATCCAGACCTTTGATAATGCGTTCATGCCCCGGCCAGGGAATCACTTTGGTTACATGCGTCCCGGTGGCCACCACTACCGCATCATGACATTCTTTAATAGAAGTAAATTTTTCTTTGTCCACACTTACCCCGGTTTTATAGGCAACACCCATGGCCGCAATGCGGGCGATCTCCCGTGTCAGCGTCTCCTGCGGCAGACGGGAGCGCGGGATAACCTGCTCCATTTTACCGCCCATTTTTTCATCGGCTTCAAATACGGTTACCTTATGCCCCAGCCGCGCCAGCTGCCAGGCAGCTGTCAGTCCGGCAGCGCCGCCGCCGATGACGGCCACATGTTTGCCGGTTTCAGCCTCAGGCATAGGTACGTCAACGGCTGACGAATATCGTCCCAGTTTACCGATTTGCGCTGAAATATCCACGGTTTTGCGGGTACAGTCATCCATGCAGAGATTAGGGCATACTGCGCCGCACACAGAACCGGGGAAAGGTGTATATTCAAGCACCAGACGGTAAGCTTCCTCAATCCTGCCGTCCCGGAGCAAGTTGAAACGCTGCTGGGATGGGATTGAGGCCGTGCAGTTAAATTCGCAGGGGGCGCTATATTTTCCATTCTCCCAGACAGGGACGCGCCGGCGGTATTCTCCTGTCGCAACAGTATCGATAACGGTAAAGTCGTCGTCACAGACATCACTGAAAATACTGCCAGGCACCCAGGCACTGTTCCGGAAGGAAAACAGGTCGGTGTTGGCTTTTTTGGGACGTTCGTCATAAGAAAGCGGTACTACCTTGTGCCATTCCTGCCAGTCAGTCAGTTCTGTTCTTAGTTCCGGCCGGCCGACTGCATTCAGAAAGTCCTCCATTTTTCCGTCAAGATAGGCAATATCTTCTGCTGCCAACGGCAGAATCTTGGTATCTTTGGCCGATATGCCGCCGGCACTGCCCCGGAAGTAAACAATGCCTCCCACCATCCCGGTGCAAGCCCGGTCACCCAATACCGAATCAAACTGTTCACTGTCATAGCCGCACACTACGGCAATGCCGCCACCCATGAACTCAAAGGCAAAGCTGCCGACATTTTTAAGTACCCAGAATTCCGGCGCGTCAAACAGCGGGTCATGCTTCATCAGCGAACCGGAGCGGGTTCCCGCCCTGCCGCCGACATAAATTGTGCCGGCAGCGGCACAATGAGCAGCCGTATCGCCGCCATCGCCTTTTACGACAATCCGGCCGCCGGCGTTAAGCCAGCCGATATCGGCCGAGGCAGAGCCTTCCACAATAATTTCCGTTCCCGGCAAACACATGGAGCCTACCCGCTGACCGGCATTTTTGACCAGGAAGGTAAGCGGTTTTCCTTCCGGATGCCACAGCGGACCGCCAATATCATGCTGACCTGCCGCTTCAATATAAAATTCGGTTTCTCCCTGCGCCAACGCTGCATTAATGCTTTCTAAGAGGTCCTGCGTGGACATCCGGTTGTTACCGTCAATGGTATTTATTTTAAACATGCAGAGGTCCCCCTAACATACATATTGGATAGCCAGCTTGTCGGCAATGGCTTTATCGGTACTAACCAGGGCATCAGAGCGTCCCACAGGCAGCGAGCTGTTGCCGACAGGCGCCATAAGCTTTTTGAGTTCGCTGTCTAAGGCCAGCATGTAGTCAACAATGTTTTGCGCCGCTTTATCAATATCCAGACGCTTTACCAGCCGCGGGTTCTGGGTACAAATACCGGCAGGACAGTTACCGGTGTTGCAGGCATTGCAGCGGCCAAGTTCATTGCCGACGCAGCCGCACAGCTGAATCAGCATTTTGCCCATAAAGACACCATTGGCACCCAGACAGATGAGTTTGAAGGCATCGGCTGCCGCGTTGCCTGTTAAGCCTACGCCGCCGCCGGCCCATAACGGGATTTGTCCCTGGCGGCCCTGCTTAACCGCAGCAAGATAACATTCGCGGGCTTTGGACACCACCGGATGTCCGGTATGGTCAAGCGACACTTCATTGGCGGCGCCGGTCCCTCCCTGGATGCCGTCAATGAAAAAGCCGCCGCAAATTTTGTATGGGTCGCGCAGCAAGTTGTTATAAACGGAAACCGAGGTCGCTGAAGCCGCACATTTGATGGCAACAGGTACCCGGAACTTGAAGGCGGCATTCATGGACATAAACATCTTTTGTACCGACTCTTCAATCGAATACAGTCCCTGGTGATTAGGCGGTGATAACAGGTCGGCCTTAGGTACGCCGCGAATAGACTGTACCGGTTTAGATACTTTGGCTGCCGGCAATAGTCCGCCGTCACCCGGTTTGGCACCCTGGCCGATTTTGATCAGAATGCCGGCCGGGTCTGCCTTCATGTGCGGCAATGCCTGGATAATCCGGTTCCAGCCAAAATGACCTGAGGCAATTTGCAGAATCATATATTTCAGCTGCTCGGATTGCAGGAGCTTTTTCGGCATGCCGCCTTCACCGGAGCACATCCGCACAGGCAGATTATGTTTTTCGTTGAGATACGCCGTGGCCATGGCAACAGCTTCCCAGGCCCGGGTTGAAAGGGCACCAATAGACATATCGCTGAAGATTACCGGATAAATCCAGTTTACCGGCGGTGTCTGAGTCGTCAGTTTAAGTTCCCGGCCATCGGAAGCCAGCGGCAATTCATGGGGCAAAAGCACCCGGCCAAAAGGAGCCAGGATATCAAAAGTATGCCGTTCAGAGTCTAACGCCGGGTCGGTCATTTGCGAAATCCGGCCAACCACAATCCGGTCCAGTGTCCGGTCGCCGCCGCTAAGATTGTTGCGTCCGCCGCGTTTAACCGGCGAGCCGCCGCTCCGGTTGAGATAATTTATCCGTGAATCCAGGTTGCGCACAGGTTTAATGGCACTGTTCGGGCACACCTTTTCACACATGCCGCAGCCCACACAGGCGTTGCCTACAGCTGCCTTCTGCTTAATGACCGGAATGGCCATATGCCGCTGGCTGGGTTCAGGCTGGTGGCCGGTGGATACGGTAACAGACCGCCGCTCCATGGCCGCCTCTATTGCGTTAAAGGTACAGGCAGCCACACAGCTGCCGCACATGGTACAGCGTTCATGAACATATTGTAATTTCCACGGCAGATCATTAACGCTGACATCCTGCACTTTTACTGTTTCCATCGTTCCACCTCCAATTCCGAAGTAATAACTACAACTTCCCGTTCATTCGGATAAATATCAAGCTCCTGGTTACGGTTAGGCAAAATTTGATTTATACCGCAAACTTCCGAGGATATCGCAATAGTGGTACCGTCACCGCCCACAACTACCGGGCGCAGCTTTTTCGAGTCACAACAGGTCATCATCCGCCCATCAGGCAGCATAGCAATAATGGTATTAGGCCCGTTAATTTCCAGATGGCCTAAGGATTGGCGGATGGCTGTCAGCTCCCGGTGGTCTGCCCGTTTGGCAATCTCGGCAAAGGGCAGCGGCGTAATCACATGCTTGTAGTACTTTATCGGCCATTTGAGCACATCAAGAACATAATGCAAAGTATAAAGGAAGTTTTGCGAATCTGATTCAAAGCCGATATAGCCGCGATGCAGCGATTTTTGATATTCTTTATTTTTGGTATAAAAGGTATTTTCACCATTGGCACACAGCGTATATCCCTGCAAAAAGAAAGGATGGGCAGCATATCGCACAATCTCATAGTTGGTATTTTGCCGGCACTGCACAACAACATTTTTGGCCATTAAATCGCCGTTATTGTCCCATAATTTAAAATAGACGGCAATATCGCGGGGATCGCCAATTTCCTTTAAGGTTAAAACATCAGGCCAGAAAGAATAGACATAACCTTCTTCCTCCTTGGCTAACAGCTCCCTGAGGGCCAGGCGAATATCCAGCAGCAGTTCTGCTTTTGCCTCCTGGGTGGCCTGGCGATAATACTCAGGATAATCATAAGCCCGAAAAATATAATAAGGCATGGCCTTGATGTCAAGCCCTGTCTGACGGACACCTCGCGGAATCCACTCATGCACCGGGGTAAAGTTATTGGTTTCCATGAAAAGCTCTACCATAGAGGCGCCCTTTTGGGTACAAGCCAATGACAGTAACGGCTTATCCTTATAATCGGCAAATACTCCTTCCAAATCCTGCATGACCATGGCGAACCCGGAGTTGTCATGTCCTTCCTGCTGGGGCAGCATTAACTGTAACGCCAGTGACGGATGAAAGGCCACTTTACTTTTAATAGCTCCAATTCTACACATCCTACTTCTCTCCCACCCTCTTAGACTCGTTAAACGGCCGGCTGCTTTGCCGCGTCTGGCAGCCGGCCTTGCTCACAAGTCTTAATTTTTAAAGAATACACAGCTGGCTCCGAGCCTTTGGCGACAGCGGAAACCGGTGTTGCCCTTATCCTGCGTTTAAAGAAAGTTATACTTTCTGTTAGAATAAAGACAATAAAAAGACCTGGCGAAATATCCTAACCTAGGACTTTCCGCCGGGTCTTTTATACCCACGGTGTAGTGCTCGTTACGTCGCACCTGTGCCGCTTGGTCCAGCCCACTTTGCAGCGCGGAACCCTAGGCACACTCCTTAAAGTACGTTTGTACGTAACAGATGCACGACGCTGTACACTGTTTCTCTTGAGTATATTATAAAAACGAATTGTTATACTGTCAATATGCAAATTTAAAAAAAATTATTCTGAAAAATCCATGATTTTACGGCTTGGTCGACGAATATCACCTTCTCTTATTGTATATTTATTCATATCAAGATATTCCATGATTGGAACTGCAATTTTCCGGGAAGTGTTCAGAATATCTCGCAACTCTGCCACTGTTAAGGTCTCTTTCTCCTGAAAATATGTATGAATAAGCTGTACAATGTTTTGAATTGTTTTGCTGTATACAAACATATCTCCAAGCTTAATCAATACCCCTGCCCGGACCAGCTCACCATGGGCAACTTTAATTTTATCCGGCGGCAGACCAATTTTTTGCGCCAATAACTCCGGATCAATATTTATCAATCCAATATTTTCAAACGCAACTGCCGCTTTGGCCACAACCTCCTGCTGCCAGCCGCCATGACGCTCGGCGTGATTTTTTAATGCCAGCTGGCCGCCGTCGATTACCACTACACCGGTTTCCAGCCAGCAAGCAAGCAGGGTGTCAAAGTTTTTCTCCCCAAGGGACATTTTTTGCCGGACTATTTCTTTGGACAAACCATTCCGGTCAGGCTCACGTCTATGATAATCCTGCAAAATGCCGGTAACAGTATGACTCAGTCGCTCAAGAACCACAGTCGCAATATACGACTTGTCCAGCTTACGAATTTTTTCCGCCGCAGTCAGCCGCTCAATCGCCTGATTCACCGCCCGGTCAGGAAGATAGCCGCTCTGCCGTTTGATCTCCTCTTTTGTTAACAGTTGACGACTCTCTGCCAGACGATAATACAGGGAAGCCGCTTCGTCGGAGCACGCCACCGCTGCGGCTAAAGCAGTCCTGGCAGCAGTTAACCGCCTGGTATTACACCCGGGAGCGATCAAGGTCACACCGCCCAGCAGATGCTGTGGCGAATACAGTCTGATAATCCCCCTGTCGCCAGCCCCTGCGGCTAACGGCTGTTCCAAAATCAGCCGCATATAGCGATTATCCGTGCCTTTAAAGGAATAAATCCGGCCCAAAAACTCACCTGTTCCCAGATGCAGCCGGACCCGCAAACCGTTTTCCACTTCCTGCCGCCAGTCGGCGGCTACATCCCAGAGGCAGCTTATTTCACCGCGGGTGCTTGCACTGAGCATCATTCCCCGGGAAAGCTGTTCCTGTTCTATTCCCGTCAGATTAATGGCTGCCCGCTGGCCGGCAATAATATTGTCGGCTTTCTCACCATGCGATTCTAACCCGCGAATCCGTACAACCGTTTCTGCCGGGTATAACAGCAAGCTGTCACCCACACCGGCTTGCCCGCTCAGCACCGACCCGGTCACTACCGCGCCATGCCCCTTAACGGTAAACACCCTGTCAATCCACAGCCGGAACGGAGCGGTGCTGTCCCGGGCAGGTATTTTTTCCGCCAGTTCTGCCAGAGAGGCTTTAAGCCCCGCAAAGCCTTCGCCGGTTATGGCCGATACGCGGCAAATGGCGGCAGCCTGCAAAAAAGTATCTTTCATATATTCTCTTATTTCTTCTTCGACAAGTTCCAGCCATTCGCCGTCTACTTTATCAATTTTATTGATAACAATAATTCCCTGCCTGATGCCGTACAATTGGAGCATAGCCAAATGTTCTTTGGTCTGCGGCATAATCCCTTCATCGGCGGCAATTACCAGCATGGCCAGATCAATGCCGCCTGTGCCGGCCAGCATATTTTTAAGAAACCGTTCATGTCCCGGAACATCAACAATCCCTGCCTTTAGCTTATCGCCCAAAGACAGGGAGGCAAACCCCAGATCAATTGAGATGCCGCGCATTTGTTCTTCTTTCAGCCTGTCGGTCTCTGTCCCGGTCAAGGCTTTAATAATGGCCGATTTTCCATGGTCCACATGACCGGCCGTACCAATGATGACATACTTCATGCCCCAGGCCTCCATATCTCGCTGAGCGCTGCCGCAATTTCCTCCATATCTGTCTCAACCAGACAGCGCACATCGAAAATAATCCGCTCTTCCTGAATTCGGACAATAATGGGTATATTCCGCTGCCTCAGGCGGCTTTCAAGCTTATCAGCACTCATCCCCGGCATATTGACAGCCACACCATAGCCCCGCAAAGCGGCAAGCGGGAGCGCGCCGCCGCCGGCGGGTGAACTCAGCGGTACGACCTCGGCCGTCAGACCGCTTAGTTCCGGCTGCAGAATTAACCGGGTAAGCTGTATTGCCCGTTCTTTCAATATATCCTCAGCAATAGTAAGCATCGCTAATGCCGGTACAGTCTGTTCAGGCTCTCCCAGCACATATTCCATCAAAGTTCCTTCCAGGGCTGCTAACGATAGCTTGTCAATACGTACAGCCCGCAGCAGCGGCTGCTGTTTCATCATGGCCACATATCGGGCTTTGCCGGCAATAATACCAGCTTGCCCTGCGCCCAGCAGTTTATCGCCGCTAAAAGTAACTACATCAAAACCCAGCTGCAGCCGTTCTGCCACCGTAGGTTCTGTCTGTCCGCCGGCAGCCAGCGGCAGCAGTGTCCCGCTCCCTAAGTCTTCAATAACCGGCAATTGATAGCGATGCGCCAAAGCGGCCAGTTCCCGGCCGTCCGGTTGGGCTGTAAAACCAATGATGCGATAATTGCTGGTATGCACCTTTAAAATAGCCCCCGTATTGGGCCCAATGGCTTGTTCGTAATCTGACAAATGGGTTTTATTAGTGGTTCCCACTTCAACAAGGGTGGCGCCGCTTTGTCTGAGGACATCCGGAATGCGGAAAGAACCGCCAATTTCCACAAGTTCACCACGGCTGACAATAACCTCCCGCCCTTTCGTTACAGCGGACAAAACTAACAGCACAGCTGCTGCATTATTATTTACCACGATAGCATCTTCCGCGCCTGTTAACTGACACAGTTGCTCCGATACATGGGCATAACGGCTGCCGCGCCCGCCTGTTTCCGTATCATATTCCAGCGTGCTATAGCCTGCCATTACATCGGTTACACATTCCCTGGCCCGCCTGCCTAACGGCGCCCGCCCCAGATTGGTATGCAGCACTACGCCTGTGGCATTAATAACCCGGCGCAGGCTGGGACGGCTGCACCGGCTCAGCATTTCCCTGGCCTCAACCAGCAGGGCTGCCGGACTGCATTCCTGCTCAGAGTTCAGCCTGAGTGCCTCTCTGGCCTCAGCCGCCACCTGGCGCAAACAAGCAACCACCAGTTCGCGCGGATAGGCGTTGATCTCTTTATCGGCTGACGCAATCGACAGTAGCCGGTCGATCGACGGTATAGAACGTAACTTGTTATTCCCCTCCATCTATCTTGCTGCCTCCCTATTGTTCCTTAACTATTGATATAACCTGGTAAACATTTCATAGTGTATTCCTGTTTTCTGGCAAAAATTCCTGCCCGGATGTATAGATTATTGCTTTTTCACACATACTGGTAATAGTAAATATGCAACAGGAGTTTGCCTATGCTAAATAATCTTTTAAACTTTCCCCGTTTAAACAAATTAGCTCCGCCTAAGCCATCACCACCGGTTCCCGGGCCAAGCCGCGAATTAAAGTTTAATGTCACTCAAGCGAATGTTATGTACGATTTAGCCATTTCCATCCGTAATCTGATTGAAACCGCCAGGGCCGACGGAAATGACATTATCGTATTATGTATTGGTACCGACCGCTCAACAGGTGATTCTCTCGGTCCGCTAACCGGTACAAAACTAAAAACGCTTAATCTATTTCCCCACATTTACGGCACCCTGGACGATCCGGTACACGCCACCAATCTGGAAGACAAACTCAAATTTATTGGCAGTTCCTTCAGTCATCCTTTTGTCATTGCCGTAGATGCCTGCCTGGGAAAACTGGAGAATGTCGGCTGCGTGACACTGGGTCATGGCTCTGTTAAGCCAGGTGCTGCCGTCAACAAAAACCTGCCGCCGGTAGGGAAT
This sequence comes from Sporomusa sphaeroides DSM 2875, assembly GCF_001941975.2. Taxonomy (NCBI): domain Bacteria; kingdom Bacillati; phylum Bacillota; class Negativicutes; order Selenomonadales; family Sporomusaceae; genus Sporomusa; species Sporomusa sphaeroides. The sequence continues at coordinate 4,930,430 of NZ_CP146991.1, forward strand.
GCTTATATCACCGGTATTGTTAATGTTGGCGGCTTTATGGAACATTTGGTGCTGCAAAGCACCAGACTGAATCTGGTAATGAAAATGGCTGACACAATTGCCCATAGCTTATCTTTTGGTCTGGGCCGTTCACATACGCATTCACAAAACTGAAAATAAGCCGGCCTTGTAATAGCGCGCCAAACTTATACATTCTGGTAAATATAGAAAATCCCCGGGATACTTGTCGTCAAACAGTATTCCGGGGGTTTTTTATGATCATTTCACTCGTTTTCTGCGGCCGGTACTTCCTTAAGCATCTGACAGGCACCACGAAACACGGCGCCTTCGTTAATGGTGAGAGTACCCACCTTAATATCCCCATAAACTTTGGCGGTAGGCATAAGCTCCAGTTTATCCGTAGCCTCAATATTGCCGCTGATCATGCCGGCAACAAGTATGCTGCGGGCTTTGATCTGCGATTGGAGCTGGCCGCGTTCGCCAATTACCAGATCACCGGCTATAGTTAAATCCCCTTCATGCTGGCCATCAATACGAATGGTGCCTTGTGAAGTAATGCTGCCTTTAAAAGAAGTATCACTGCCAATAATAGTGCCGACTTGCTCGCCAATGTTACCGCTGCCTGCCTGCTTCTTCATGCCAAACATTAATGCTTAACCTCCTATTTTATAAAAAAGTTGACGGGTTAACAGCCGTGCCATTGACGCGAACCTCATAGTGCAGGTGCGGCCCTGTACTTATTCCTGTGCTTCCCATATGAGCGATGGTTTCACCTTTTTTAACCCTCTGGCCTGCTTCCACCAGGTTGCGGGAATTATGTCCGTAAATAGTGACAATGCCATTGCCATGATCAATTTCTATCATTTTACCGTAACCGCCATACCAGCCGCTATTGACAACCGTACCGTCGGCTGCGGCAACAATAGGCGTACCGATATCGTTAGCGATATCAATGCCCGGATGCCAACTGCTTCCCATACCCCAGGGCGAACTGCGCCAGCCGAAGCGGGAAGATACTTCGCCATTCGTCGGCCAAATGGAGGGCGTAACCGCTAAACGTTCATTTTTCTCTATTAACGCGTCTTTCAAATTGCTAAGACTTTTCTCCCGCTCACTTACTGATGCCTTAAGCTCGTTGACCAGGGTGGTCAACTGTTTAATATCCGGCTTGACCTCAGGCCCGCCTTGTCCGTTGTAGTTTGCGATACGTACCGGCGCCGAACGGGAAACAGCAGCCGACTCCTCACTGTTTACCATGCGGCGAAGGTCGCTGTCCAACTGGTTGAGACGGTTCATATTGTCCTGGAGCTCGGCAGTCGCCTTAGCCAGCTCTTCCAGCTCTACATTTTGCTTACTGCTCACTTCCCGCAATTGAACTAACTCGATCTTTTCCTGGGTGGCTATATTGGCCTGATACCGGTAATTTAACATTGTGCCGGAAAGTATCGTAAGACAGATACCCAGCGTTACTGCTGCGTATTTGACTATTTTTATAGGTATACGAAGACTAAATACCGATTTGCCATGATGGGGCACAATCATTAGTGTATATTCGCGCTTGTCAGGCTTCTGCATTTTTTGTTTCAACAAATATCACCTTCTTCGTAAAGTAGACTTAGCTTCAGGTGGATTTAACCCTTCTGAAGGTTCGTCGTCCTCATCCAAGGGCTTGTCCGCTCTAAATACCCTTTGTAACAACCCGAAATCTTAAAGCGGCTAGTCATTAGACAAGATTGCATTACTCCAACCCTGGTATTATTCGCCAAAAAACGCAAAAATCCTGCCAATCTATGAAATTTTTCCCAACGCTTTGTCTATAGCTTCTTTTTCTTCGCCTGTTAATAAATAGGTTGACTGACCGTTAACCACCGGTTTGGCATATACCCGCGACTCACTGCGCCCGTAAATGCTGGATAACACAACTCCATTCCTTTTGCTGTCAAGCAGTGCCAGGGAAAAGCTAAGGTCACTGCCAATCTCCTCAAACGCGCTAAAGCGTACAACACCTACATGTTGTACGGAGGCAGCGGCGACAGCCTGCAAACGGCGATATTCCCCGTCAAGCTGATTTACTTTGGTAACTGCCTGACGTACTTCTTCCATATGCACCTGCAGCAACCGCTCAATATTACCGCCGTCGATTCCTGTCATCATTCTCCGGTAACGCTTGTTAAGCTTATTCATTTTAATGCTAATATTAATAAAAACAAGTAAGGCCAAAAAAATTAAGGCTGTCAGTATAAGAAGTATATAGGGCAAATTAGCAGTAATTAATGCGGTATACTGCGATAAATCCACGTTAGTCATTGCATCACCTTTCTTTTTTGCGACAAAAGTTTCATACAAAATTCCGGGCATAGGATTATTAGCTATGATCAAATGTCAAAGCTGGATTTCACTGCTATTATGACCGGCAAATCCATGCGAAAGCCAACTATTACGCCTATACCGGCCAAAAGTAGGCTAAAGCGGCGGCAGCCGGTATGGCAGGCAGCAAATTGGCCAGCTTTATCTTTTTAATTTCCAGCATTAGTATGCTCACTCCGACAATAAGAATCCCGCCGGTTGCCGTTAATTCGGTAACCACCCGGTCAGACAGCACCGAGCTGAAAAATCCGGCAAGTAAAGTTATCGAGCCTTGGTATGCCAGAATGGACAGGCTGGAAAAGGTTACTCCCACCCCCATACTGGAGGCAAATACAATCGAAGTAATCCCATCCAGTAACGATTTGGCGTATAAGGTACTGGTATCTCCGGTTAAACCGTCCTGGATTGCCCCAACAACCGCCATGGCACCAATACAATATACTAAACTGGCAGTAACAAATCCGTGCCCGATATTGTTTTGTCCGGGCTGGTCTTTGCCTCCCAGTTTCTCTGACAGCCAATTACCTATTTGGTTTAAACCGCCATCAATATTGAGCGCTTCTCCGATAACTGCCCCGGCAGCTAACCCCAAAATAACGATAAGCATATTCTCTGTCTTAAATGCCATCTGCAGGCCAATGACACCGACGGCCAGCGCCATCCCGTGCATGATGGTATTCTGATATTTCTCGGGAATACCGCGTTTTAGCACCAGGCCCAAGCCTGAGCCAACGACTACAGCCGCGACATTAACTAAAGTCCCTTTCATGAATGAATCCTCCCTGAGCGGCAATTTCGCGAATGGCGGCAAGCGCCTGCTCAATTTCTTGTTGTGTATTGAAATATCCCGGACTTAGGCGCACAGTGCCGGTCTCGAGCGTACCGATGGTTTTATGCGCCCAGGGTGCGCAATGTAAGCCGGAACGGCAGGCAATGGCATACTGCTGGTCAAGCAGGTGCGCTATCTGCCCACTGTCCTGCCCTTTCAGGGTAAACGAAACCACTGCCGTCCGTCCTAAAAGATCAAGCCTGCCATAGACACTGGCTGCCGGTATTGCCAGCAAGCCTGCCAGTAATTGTCCGGTCAGCTCCATTTCTTTCGCCCGGATAGCAGCCTGACCGGTTTGCAGAATAAATTGCACTCCGGCATTAAGTCCGGCAATACCAGGTGTATTGGGTGTACCACTTTCCAAGCTGTCAGGCATAAACTCCGGCTGCAAATCAGATTCAGACAAGCTGCCGGTACCGCCAACCCTCAGCGGCCGTACGGTAATAGCCTCATGGATATACAAGCCGCCTGTCCCTTGCGGGCCAAGCAACCCTTTATGCCCGCTAAAAGCCAGGATATCAATCCCCATATCTGCTACATGGATATCCTCCACACCGGCGGTTTGTGCCGCATCAACCACCAGCGCAACACCTTGCTCTTTTGTTAGTTTACCTACCTCGGCAACCGGCATAATAGTACCGGTAACATTAGAGGCGTGGGTCATCACCACCGCTTTCGGCTTTTGCCTGATGGCTGCTGCCATTGCCTGCATATCAAGCTGCCCGGTCGAATCACAGGGAATTACATGAATCGTTACCCCTCGCGACTGGGCAAGCCGAAGCGTTCTGGCTACAGCATTATGCTCCATGGATGTAGTCACAATGCTGTCACCCGGATCTGCCAATCCCATAACCGCCATACTGATGGCATCGGTAGCATTATAGGTAAAGACCAGTTGATTGGCATCGGCAATGCCAAATAGCTCCGCTAAAGCTTCGCGGGTTTCATATAATAACAAGCTGGCCGCCCGCGCCATGCCATGTCCGCCACGTCCGGGATTAGCCCCCCTTGTTCGCAGGCACTGATCTACCGCCTGATACACACTTTCCGGTTTAGGCCACGTCGTAGCGGCATTATCAAGATATATCACAATTCGTTCAGCCCCTACTCTGTCAAAATCATTTGTGCCAGCGGAAAAGGCGCAAGCGCCCGGTGCAAGATGCCATGAAGGTGAGCAATCAACAAGCCGTAATTTACTATTGGCACCCCTGCTTCTCTGGCCGTAGCCAAACGATACAGCATTTCCCGGCGATTGAGCATACATCCGCCACAATGTACAATCAATTTATATTTTGTCAAATCCGGCGGAAAAGTCCCGCCAGACACCCATTCAAATTCCAGTTCGCCACCGACATTCTGTCTAAGCCAGCGAGGAATTTTCATTTTCCCGATATCGTCAGCCTGACGGTGATGGGTACAGCCTTCCGCTATGAGCACCTTATCGCCCGGCTCCAGACTGTCAATGGCTTTAGCACCCGTTACCAGGGTTTCCAGGTCACCTTTATGACGCGCCAGGAGAATCGAAAATGAGGTTAGCATCACACCCGGCGGCGTATCTGCGCCTACTTTCATAAATTCCTGCGAATCAGTAACCACCAAATGCGGCGGCTGCTTTAAACCCGCTAATGCTTCTTTGAGCTCGCGTTCCTTAACCACAACAGCACAGGCGTCATTGTCCAAAATATCCCGGATGGTCTGCACCTGCGGTAAAATCAAGCGCCCTTTAGGCGCTGCCAAATCAATGGGAACAACCAAAACGACAGTGTCTCCCGGTGAAACCAAATCACCAATCAGCGGCGGCCCTTCCCAATCATCAGGAGCCAGCTTAATCATGAGACGTTTTAGTTCCTCAATTCCCTGACCGGTTTTGGCACTAATGCCAATCAACGGCACATCTATCTCGACACTCCACTGTGCCAGCTGCTCCGGACTTATTGACAGCAAATCACTTTTATTGATTACACCGGCAATCGGCAATTTACGTTTTCTGATTGCTTTAACAAGCTCTTTTTCAAACTCTGTCACACCTTGTTCCGGCTCAATTACCATAACTGCCAAATCGGTTTTATTAAGCACTTGCATGGTTCGTTCTACCCGCAGTGCACCTAAATCTCCCACATCATCAATACCGGCTGTGTCAATAATCATGACCGGACCAATCGGCAATATTTCCATGGCTTTATATACCGGATCAGTGGTAGTGCCTGGCACATCAGAAACCAGAGCAATATCCTGACTGGTAAGAGCGTTGATTAAACTGGACTTACCGGCATTTCGCCGGCCAAAGATGGCAATATGCAGCCGGGAACCTTTCGGTGTTTCTTCCATATTATTTCCCCCTATTTTCGTGCTCCGGCAATACCCGGTCTAGTCATAGCCCGCGGGTCCAGGATGGCGTCAAGCTGTTGTTCAGACAATACGGCCAGTTCAATGGCGGCTTGCCGCACTGTTATTTTTCCCTCCATGGCTCTGCGCGCCACCTTAGATGCCAAATCATAACCAATATGCGGCACCAGTGCTGTTACGCTAACCTGGCTGTTATGCAATAAGTTTTGACAGCGTTCGACCTCTGCCGTTATTCCCTGTACACAAAATTCATTGACAACTTTTACAGTATTCTTTAAGATGGTCAGACTTTCCAACAGATGATGCGCAATAAGTGGCATAAATGGGTTCAGTTCAAGCTGACCTGATTGTGCCGCCATAGCAATGGCCATATCGGAGGCCATAACATGAAAGACAGTTTGGTTAACAGCTTCCGGGATTATCGGGTTAACTTTGCCAGGCATGATGGAAGACCCGGCCTGCCGTTCAGGCAGTCGTATCTCACCCAAACCGGCACATGGTCCTGATGACATTAATCTAAAATCATGCGCCATTTTACCTAAATTGACAGCCAACGCTTTTAGCAGCCCGGATACTTCCACAAATACATCAGCATTTTGAATAACATCAATCATGTTTTCCGCTCTGGCTACGCCCACACCGGCATACTGCCGTACCCGTTCATTAACCATAAATAAATATTTCTTATCCGCATTGAGCCCGGTACCAATGGCAGTACCACCTAAACCAACCTGACGCAGTCGTTCCTCAACTTTGTACAAGCGCCAGCGGTCACGGGCGATTGCACTGGCATAGGCACTAAACTCCTGTCCTAACATAACCGGCACAGCATCCTGCATTTCCGTTCGGCCAACCTTGATAATTCCGGCAAACTCGGCTTCTTTGGCCTGCAGCGCCTCTTGCAACGCTGCACAACCATCGCTCAAAGGCTTCAGCAGCCAAATGGCGGCAATTCTGAGGGCTGTCGGATAAACATCATTGGTAGACTGATGCATGTTAACATGATTAAGGGGGTGAATCAGCGAATAATTGCCGCGCTGCCCGCCCAGAAATTCGATAGCCCGGTTTGCCAGCACTTCATTGACATTCATGTTTGTCGAAGTTCCTGCCCCTCCCTGTAACGCATCAACGACAAACTGTTCCTCCCACTGTCCGTCCATAACCTCATCTGCTGCTAAGGCTATCGCGTGGGCCTTATCATTCGGTAAATACCCCAGTTCGGCATTAACCTCAGCCGCTGCTTTTTTGATTAGCGCAATGGCTTTAATCAGCACTACCGATACTTTATAACCGGAGAGAGGAAAATTTTCTATTGCCCGCAAGGTATGAATACCATAATATACGTCTGCCGGCACTTCCCGCTCACCCAGCAAATCTTTTTCCAGGCGCATCCTCACGCACCTCCGTCACCAAGAATCCCTTGCTAATGTTTCACGTGAAACATCTACAGCACCAGCCACTACTATGCCGCTACCGTAATTTGGCCTAACTGCTACACAATTAATTGTCCATGAAATTTAGAACCAGCTACTTCCTGACGAGTAGATAGCATTTCCATAATGCGTTCTAAATCTTCATTGGAATAGTACTCAATTTCAATCTTGCTTTTTAATTTGCCGGGTTTAATTCTAACTTGTGTACCAAGTAATACTTTTAATCGGTCCTCAAATTCATTCATGAAGAATTGATCTTCCTGTATCTCCTGCTTTGGCTCAGCCGGTTTTACCGGACGGCGAGCTGCCAGGCGGCGTACCAACTCTTCAGCGTCACGCGCCGAAAGATCCTCTTCCATAATTTGATTAGCCGCATCTAGTTGAAGTTCCGGATTTTCTAAAGCAAGCAGCGGGCGAGCCTGTCCCATATTTAATGTTCCACGTGAAACAAAACTCTGCACTTCAGGATGAAGCTTGAGTAATCTAACGGTATTGGCAATCATTGAGCGACTGCGCCCAATTCTTTGCGCCACCTCTTCCTGGGTGAGGCCAAATTCCTCCATCAGGCTGCGGAAAGCCATAGCTTCTTCAATTGCATTCAGGTCACGGCGTTGAAGATTTTCAATAAGCGCTATTTCCATCATTTCCGCATCGGTATATTCACGTACCACTGCCGGAATCATTTTCAATCCGGCTATTTGGGAGGCGCGCCACCGCCGTTCACCGGCCACCAGTTCATAGCCGCTAAGGGTCTTTCTCACTACTACCGGCTGAATAACCCCATGCTGCTTAATTGACTGCGCCAGTTCTGCCAATGCTTCTTCATCAAAATCCCGCCGGGGTTGATGCAGGTTGGGAGTAATATCTTTGATTGCAATCTCATTCACCGGTTCGTTAGTATCTATAGCCTGCGCTGCATCAGGTGCAGCAAATAAGGCATCCAGCCCTCTACCCAATCCACGTTTACTCATCACCAATCACCTCACGTGCTAAATCAAAATAGACTTCCGTCCCTTTTGATTTAGGATCATATTTTATCACCGGTTGCCCATGGCTGGGAGCCTCGCTTAAGCGAACATTTCTCGGCACAATGGTTTGATACACCTTATGCCGGAAATGATTTTTCACCTCGTCAACAACCTGAATCGACAAATTAGTCCGGGCATCAAACATGGTAAGTACGACCCCTTCCAGGGTAAGCACCGGATTGAGATTTTTCTGGACCAAACTAACGGTATTCATTAGCTGGGTCAACCCCTCCAAAGCATAAAATTCGCATTGAATGGGTACAAGCACAGAATTAGCTGCTGTCAACGAGTTGATGGTAAGCAGGCCTAACGAAGGTGGACAATCAATTAATACATAGTCATAAGCAAACTTAGCCTTATCAAGTGCCCGCTTAAGTTTTCCCTCCCGTGACATCATTGATACCAGTTCAATTTCTGCACCGGCTAATTGAATGGTAGCCGGCAGTAATTTAAGCTTATCAATTTGAGTTTGGACGACAATGGATTCAACCGGAACATCATTAACCAGAGCATCATAGACACAACGTTTAATAGTCCCCTTATTGAAGCCCAACCCACTGGTAGAGTTACCCTGGGGGTCTATATCGATAAGTAATACCTGTTTGCCCAACTCAGCCAAACAGGCCGCGAGATTGACCGCAGTCGTGGTTTTACCGACCCCGCCTTTTTGATTGGCGATAGCAATCACTTTAACCAAGCTTTTTTCACCTCAAAATAGTGACTCATCCGGCAGGGTTATGGAGTATAGCGCCGAGCATTTTTGTCGTCAGGCGCGGCGAAGGAGGCGCGCATATCGGACATATGTAAGCCGACACCAACAAAGCATGGCGGCAAAAAGGCATATACTTCATGGTCTTGCCGGATGAGGCAATAATTAGTTCCATCTTTTCATTCCACATATCTGCGCAATTTCCTGCCAAAAACTGCTGCAAAGTAGAACTTACAGTAAAGGAAGTTTTACTTTGCAGCATAATATTTTCTTAATATATTACATAATTAAATAGTTATGTTAATAACAAGATCGTAAACTGTTTAATCCGCTAAGTCTTACTTTAACTAATCAGCAAAATATACTATAATGCTAATAATACCGCTTGTCGCTAAGGAGGTATCCTAAAAATGCCCATGTACCACCCGCGCTTAACTACCATTGACCCTGCCGAAACCAAACGCTATGCCGGGCTCACCAGTAAATCCGATTTTTCCGCAGCTTTGCTGGCAGAAGCCTGCACGCAAGGTCAACTTTTAGCTATGCCGAAAGGGGTCTGGCAGGTTTATGTCTATGATCAGGAAGAGCATACCATCCTGTCTCCCGAGCCGCTGGTACTGACTGCCGACAGTGTGATTAAACACTTGCATGGAGCCTCCCAGGTAGCCGTAATGGCGGTAACCATCGGTCTGCCGCTGGAGCAGGAAGTTTCTAATCTATTTTCGCAAAATCAATATACCTTAGCCCTGCTGTTAGATGCTGCCGGAACAACAGCAGTTGAAACAGCTTGCGATGCTGTCTGCACTATCATCGGTCAGCATGCCGGCCGCTCAGGCCTGACAGCCGGACGCCGCTTCAGTCCTGGCTATGGCAGTTGGTCTGTCGAAGTGCAGCCTGAAATATTAAAACTAGCGACAGGTGCCAGTATTGAGCTTAGTGTCACCGACACAAAAATGCTGGTACCGCGCAAATCGGTTACTGCCATTGTTGGTCTATATCCCTACCACCAGACAGTAAACTTATCCCATCAGCAAGAACTGGCCTGTGATAAATGCGGGCAAGCCGGTTGCCACGCACGAAAGGAGACTATTAGCAAATGATCGCAATTTTTGATGGTGCTATGGGTACCATGCTGCAGCAAGCAGGTTTGGAACCAGGCCAATGTCCGGAAATATGGAATATCGAAGCAGCAGCTAAGATAACGGCTATTCACCGCCAATATGTAGCAGCAGGCGCCACTATAATAGAAACAAATACCTTTGGCGCCAACCGTATCAAACTATCCCACTATGGCCTGGAGAACAAAGTCGCAGCAATAAATGCGGCCGGTGTAGCTGCCGCCCGTCAGGCAGCAGGCGCCCACGCTAAAATTGCCGGCTCTGTCGGTCCGACAGGCAAGTTTATTGCACCTTTGGGTGAACTTACTTTTGCTGACGCCTACGCGGTATATTATGAGCAGATTAGTGCTCTGGCTCAAGCCGGGGTTGACTACATAATTATTGAAACAATTATTGATATCCAGGAGATGCGGGCAGCGCTGCTGGCAGCCAAAGCCGTTAGCCCACAACCTGTGATTTGCCAACTCTCCTTTGATGCCGACGGCCGGACAGTAACCGGTACCGACCCGCGAACGGCTGCCATTACCTTAGAAGCTTTAGGTGCAAGCGTTATCGGCGCCAACTGCTCTTTGGGACCGGCACAGCTGTTGCCGGTGGTGGAAATATTGGCACAAGCCTGCTCTCTCCCCATCAGTGTACAGCCTAACGCCGGCATGCCTGAACTGGTCAACGGTCAAACGGTATTCCCGATGTCGGCAGAAGAAATGGCCGTCTGGGTACCTAAACTGGCTGCTGCCGGTGCCAGTTACATTGGCGGCTGCTGCGGCACTACCCCTGCGCACATACAGGCCATTCGCCAAACGGCTGATAAGCTGACAACCACGCCGGCCAAACAGAGTCAGACCTTCACCGCACTAACCAGCCGCACCCGTACGGTATACCTTGGCCCCCAGGTTTCACCGGTAATAATCGGTGAAAGAATTAATCCCACAGGCCGCAAAGCCCTGGCGGCTGAGATCAAGGCCGGTAGTTTTGTCACCGTAAAAAAAGAAGCACTGGCACAAATCAAGGCCGGTGCCGGTATTTTAGATGTCAATATGGGTGTACCCGGTATTGATCAGGTACTTGTCATGAAACAGGCTATCGAAGATTTATCGGCCTTGGTCGATGTGCCCCTGGCTATTGATACCACCGACCCGGCAGCGCTGGAAGCCGGACTAAAAGCTTATCCCGGCCGGGCGCTGATTAATTCCGTCAGCGCCGAGACCGAACGCTTAGATACCTTCCTGCCACTTGCCAAAAAATACGGCGCAGCTGTTTTATGTCTGCCGCTATCAGATATCGGTGTACCAAAAACCGCAGCCGAACGCATAAAAATAGCCAGGCAAATTATTCAGCAGGCGGAGGAGCATGGACTAAACCGCCAGGATCTGCTGCTGGATGCTTTGGTTATGACGGTGGCAACAGACTCCCAGGCTGCGGCTGAAACGCTGTTAACCCTGAAATTATATCGCGAACAACTCGGCTGCCCGGCAGTCATGGGACTCAGTAATGTCTCCTTCGGCCTGCCGCGGCGTGATGTAATGAATGCCGCCTTTTGCGCTATGGCGTTAGATGCCGGGCTTGATGCCCCCATTCTCAATCCTTTTGATCCGTTAATGCAAGACATCTGGTCGGCTGCGGTGGCTTTAGGGGGACGCAACCGCCAGGCGGTGGCCGAATACAGCAAAAAATATGTGAATATGCCCGCTCAGGCGCCGGAGTCTGCCACAACTGCCCCTGATATCTTAACGCAAATTCGCCAAACAGTAATCAATGGCGAAACAACAGGAGTAGCGCCGCTGATCCGCCAGGCCTTAGCCGAAAATCATAGCCCGCTTGCCATTACCGAGCAGGCACTGACAGCTGCAATGAACGAGGTCGGGCAAGCCTTCGGGCAGGGGCGTTGCTTCCTGCCGCAGGTACTCTTATCGGCTGAAACCATGCGCACGGCTTTTACCACGATTAAAGAGGTACTCCCCTCCCATACCACCCAAAGCCTGGGTACGGTAGTACTGGCCACAGTAAAAGGAGATATTCATGACCTGGGAAAAAATATTGTTGCCGCATTATTAGAGAACAATGGCTTTACAGTCATTGATTTAGGTAAAGATGTTACTGCCGAAACCATTGTTGATGCCGCCCGGAACCATCAGGCCCATATCGTCGGTTTATGCGCCCTGATGACCACCACCTTGCCGCAAGTCGATGCCACCATTACCGCGCTCAAGGCTGACGGCTTCCCCGGTCAAACCATAGTAGGCGGTGCTGTACTTACCGAAAGTTATGCCCGGCAGGCCGGAGCCGATGCTTACGCGGCCAACGGCGTAGCGGCGGTGAATATTGCTAAACAACTGCTTGGCTGTTAAGCCAAGCAGCCACCCCGGGCCTTTGGCTTTGCCCAATATCAGCAAATCCGGGAATACAAGAAGAACGGTTTTACTTTTGGCATTGCCCCAAAAGTAACAAAAAGTCTAGGCCTGAAGCCTCCAAAAGCTGAAAAGCCGGGTGGTATTCCTAAAATCCGTAAACTCGCTACGCTCAAACAGTACGGATTTTTTAACGGAATACCACCCGGCTTTTCTCCTGCGGAACGCTTTTTCCGGCAATGGCCGGAGGGTCACGGAAGCAACCGGGGCTGGCCGAACCTAAACAGTACTGAGGCACGGGCGGCCGTTAGGCATAAGCGGAGGTTAAGCGCCAGCGGCGCAGCGTTGGCTGACGGTCGCCCGTGCCAGGTCTTGTATATAATAAAAATACGGGAGTGAATATCGATGAAACATAACCGTTACCGGGGCGCACTCTTGGGCCTGGCAACCGGGGATGCCCTGGGAGTGACGCTTGAAGGCAAGCCTCCGGGCAGTTTTGCGCCGATAACCGGCCTGATCGGCGGCGGTACTTTTGCGCTCAAGCCCGGCTACTGGACTGATGATACCTCTATGGCCTTATGCCTGGCAGAAAGCTTGATCCACAGTCAGAAATTTGATCCGGCCGATCAAATGGAGCATTACCTGAGGTGGTACAAAGAAGGCTATCTAAGCAGTACAGGCAGCTGCTTTTCCATTGGCCAAACCGTACGCGCCGCCCTGGAAACTTACAGCCGTACCGGCCAGCCTTACACCGGCTCGGAAGACCCCCGTACCGCCGGCAATGGCTCCCTTATGCGCCTGGCGCCTGTCCCGCTGCGGTATGCAGCAAACCCGGCGCTGGCTATCGACCTGGCAGCAGACAGTTCCCGTACCACCCACGCCGCGCCTGAAGCCGTTGATGCTTGCCGCTATTTAGCCGCCCTGCTGATCGGCGCACTTCAGGATCAGGATAAGGCCACACTGCTTACCCGGCATTACTCACCCCTGCCGGAAGGCTGGATCAGGCCATTGTCGCCAAATATCGCCGCCATTGCCGCCGGCTCGTATAAATCCAAAAACCCGCCGGACATTCGCGGCACAGGTTATGTTGTTGATTGCCTGGAAGCAGCACTATGGGCTTTTTATCATAGCGACAGTTTTGCTGAGGGTGCTTTGCTTGCCGTAAACCTTGGTGATGACGCCGATACCACCGCTGCTGTCTACGGGCAATTAGCCGGAACCTATTACGGGGCAAACAGCATACCCGCTTCCTGGCTTGCCAAAGTATACCGGCGGGAATATATAGAAGAACTGGCCGATTCGTTATGCAAACTCTCCGCACAGTAAATAAACGAATAAATCCTGACACCCCTTTCCTGGTGTCAGGATTTATTTTGTCTTAATCAAGATACCTATAGGCGATTATCCTGGTGCCCTGTACCGGAACAAGTTTACCGGGGTAAATAAACATAAAATATGCTGCCTTTGCCAAGTTGGCTCTCAACCATGATTTTGCCGCCATGAAGCTCAACCAGTCGTTTGACTATCGCCAAACCAATGCCCGACCCGCCGCTCCGGCGGTCACGCGCGGCATTCACACGATAAAAATGATTAAAAATATGGGGAAGATGCTCAGCGGGAATTCCCTGGCCTGTATCCTGAATCGCTATCTGCCGCCAGCAGCTGCCTGCCTCTGCTGTCTCCCGCAGCTCAACCGTTATCTCACCGCCAGGAGGCGTGTAGCGAATAGCATTGGTAAGCAGGTTATATACAACCTGGTTCAGACGCTGAATATCAATATCTGCCATTACCGGTTGTGGCGCAATAACCTGAATGGCAATATCTTTTTCTTCAGCCAAAGGCTTTAGCATATTGACGGCTCTTGTCAGCAGCTGACACAAATCGGCCGGCTCCTTTTCCAGCGACAGCTGCCCGGCCTCGGCCAGCGATAATTCCCGTAAATCTTTAATCATCCGGTTAAGCTGTTTTGTCTCATCCAAAAGAGAGTGCAGCTGTCCACTGTCTCTGGCCACTACCCCGTCAATCATGCCTTCCAGATTTCCCTGAATGACGGTAAGCGGTGTTTTCAGCTCATGGGCGACATCTACCAGCAGCTGCCGGCGCAAACGGTTATTAACCGCCAACACTTCGGTCATATGGTTAAAAGCGTTGGCCAGCTGACCCACCTCATCCTTTGACTCTACCAGCACTTTTTGGCCAAAATGGCCTTCGGCAATTTGTGCCGCCGCCTGATTCAATTTTCGCAGGGGTACAGTTATGCTGCGCGCCAGGGCAAAACTGACACCTAAGCCAAATACTAAAATGGCTAATCCAACCCAGATCAGCGCCCGGTGTACCGAGGATAAATAGATCAATTCAGAGGCGCCCAGCAGCTGCCCGTGCATTGGCTGATGACCCGAAAATCCGTCAGTCATCCTGTCACTGCTGCCTAAAAGATAATTATGAAATAAATCTGTCATTTGCCATTCTGCCAGTGTGATCAAACTAACAACGGTAAACAATACCATCAAAAACATGAGTCCGGTAATCCGGTAAGTAATGCTATTCATATTCTCCTCCGAACTTGTACCCGATACCGTATACGGTTTGAATATACCGCGGTTCTTTAGGGTTGTCGCCAATCTTACGGCGCAGGTTTTTCACATGGGCATCAATGGTACGCTCAAAGCCCTCAAACGCATAGCCCTGCACTGCGTCAACAATTTGCAGCCGGGAAAATACCTGACCCGGTTTTTTAGCAAGCAGTTCCAATATCTTAAACTCTGTGGGAGTAAGTTCAACAACATTGCCATTAAATACAACCTGATGGCGCAAAGAATCAATTTCAAGCAAGCCGAAACGCAAAATATCGGCTTTATTTATTGCGCGTCCTACCCGCCGCAGAATGGCTTTGGCTCTGGCCACCACTTCCCGTGGGCTGAATGGCTTGGCAACATAATCATCAGCCCCCAGCTCCAGGCCAACCAAACGGTCACTCTCCTCATCCCGTGCTGTCAGCATAAGTATCGCTACCTCACTCTCCTGCCGCAGGCGCCGGCATACTTCCCAGCCGTCAAGTTCAGGCAGCATAAGATCCAGCACAACAATATCAGGAGCATGTTCTTTTACCGCAGTCAGCGCAGCCAAACCATCATAGGCAGTAAACACGGCAAAGCTTTCTTTTTCAAAATACGCTTTCAACAACCGGACAATTTTTTCATCATCATCAACAATAACTACAGAATACTGGGCCATGATTTCTCCCTCCGTCTGAAGCTTAGATGCGCAGCCTTCAGTCAACCAGCCACAAGTTTATCCCTCGCTATTACCACCATCAACGATACAAAAGCCTCCCTAACACAGGGAGGCTTTGTCTCAGCATAGCTATTCCGGGGCAACAACCTGCTGTGAGCCGCAGCAAGAACCAGTATCATCCGGCATGCCGCCCCTTTTATTATTCATCATCTCCGGCATAGTATTCATGTGCCGTGACATGGTTTCCACCATTCTGCTTTGAATAGTTGCAGCCTGGTCTGAGGAAATAACCTGGTCTTGCACCAATTGATCCAGCATCACCCGGTGCTGGCTATCCATGGGGGCAATACAGTCATTTGCAGTTGATGCAGCCATAGCTGCCGCACCAACCATCAGAATAATCAGGGCAGCCGCACCAATAATCAGATACATTTTTTTATTGCTCATAATATCGCCTCCTAGTTAAATTCTGGACTGTTTCCGTCTGTCTATATCATACCGCGACATTATGAATTTCTTATGAAGAATGAATTCGTATAAAACTTAGTTATTTACGGCTATTTTTCACCTGAATATTAATAGTAACATAATCGCCCTCAATATCCTGTTTAACCTTTATATCCATACCGCTTTTCTTCATCTGGCTGATTACACTGTTAATAGTATTAATAAAAATGCGGACATCTTTGATTATTTTAACCAGCGTCTGTTTTGGGGTGACTTCTTTATTATTCTTTTCCCGGGAAATATTATCTGTATAGGTTTCAATCAAGTCTTCTGTTGCCCGGACATTTAGACCATTTTCCCTGACCCCGTCAAGCACTTCCATTTGCACACGCGTATCTTCCAGTTTCAACAACGCACGCGCATGGCGCTCTGTCAAACTTTGTCCCACAACAGCTTGGCGCACTTCCGGCGCAAGTTTTAACAAACGGAGTTTATTGGCAATGGTTGATTGGTTTTTGCCTACCCGTCTGGCTAATTCCTCCTGAGTAAAATTAAAACTGGCAATCAGATGCTGATAGCCTTCAGCCTCCTCCAGGAAATGCAGATCTTCCCGCTGAAGATTCTCAATCATCGCTAATTCAGCCATTTCCTTGTCGTCCAGCTCGCGTACTATGACCGGAACTTCGTCAAGGCCAGCCAGTTTTGAGGCCCTAAGCCGCCGTTCACCGGCAATAAGTTCGAAGCGTTCTCCCTGGCGGCGGACTAACAGCGGCTGAATTACACCGAACTCCCGGATAGATGCGGACAATTCCTGCAGCGACTCGTCATGGAAAGTCTTACGCGGCTGAAAAGGATTGGGCACAATGATTTCCGGTGAAACCCGCTGCACTGATTGCAGCTCGCTGGCACTAACCTCTATCGCAGTATCAGAAGCATCATTAGCTGTATCACGCTGTTCACCGGCAACTGACGGAACCAATTCCGGGACAGCCTCGGCAACAACTTCGGGAACATTTGGCGAAGCATCTCCGATGCCAAATAACCTGGCCAAATTTCTCATGTTTCCACCACCTACAAAACAACATTAAGACATGTTGTACTTTTATCCTGATATATTCTACAAATAATGGAATTTTCCTTTAAATCACAAGGGCTTTTTTTCGGGTGTTCCAGCCTTGCGCGGATACGAGGGCGGTGTTGCGGCAACCTTTTTAATATAGATTACCGCACGTTTGTCAGCAAGCCCCGGCAGGCTGACAGGCCGGATGTCTGCCACTTTGCCGCCAAGAATAGTCAGCGCTTTGGCGGCTTCGTGCACTTCATCCTCATATTGGGCGCCTTTAAGCGCAATAAACCAGCCGCCCACCTTGACCATCGGCAGGCATAGCTCGCATAATACATTCAGTCTGGCAACCGCCCGTGATACGGCGATATCATAACTTTCACGGTGCTGTTTATTTTTCCCGGCTTCCTCCGCCCGGGCATGAACAAAAGCAACCCCTTGCAGACCTAGGTTACCGGCAACTTCCCGCAAAAAATTCAGCCGCTTATTGAGCGAATCCATCAGGATAAGCTCTAGCTCCGGCTGAAAAATTTTCAGTGGAATCCCGGGAAACCCGGCGCCGGTACCAACATCAACAATCCTGGCGGCAGCAGTAAAAATTTCCTCCCGGTAACAGGATAACGAATCAATCATATGTTTTACAGCCACTTCGTGAGGCTCAGTTATGGCTGTCAGATTCATTTTTTCATTCCATTCAAGCAACAGCCGGTAATAGGTATCCATTGCCGCTATTTGCCCGTTTGTCAGTTGTAGTCCATATTCAGCAGCAGCATTAGCCACCAGCTCCTGAAAACTCCCCATAACCGTCTCCTTTCTATGCCTGACGACTTCGCCGCTGCTCTAAATACACCATTAATATGGCGATGTCTGCCGGTGAAACACCGGAAATGCGGGCTGCCTGGCCAACCGACAGAGGCCGGATTTTGTTGAGCTTTTGCCGGGCTTCCAGCGACAAGCCGCTGATTTGGCTATAGTCGATATCCTCAGGCAAATGCTTGACCTCAAGCTTAGCTGACCGCTCCACCTGTTCTACCTGCTTTTGAATATAGCCTTCATACTTAACCGCAATTTCCACCTGTTCACGTACCAGTGACGGTATTTCCGGTAAATCAAACTGCGCCCGTATGGCTTCATACGTTACTTCTGTGCGCCGGAGTAAATCATACAAGGTAATCCCTGTCCTAAGCTCTGCTGTGCCAAGGGCTGTCATTTTAGCCTGGGTTTCGGGAATAGGGGTAATTTGCCTGCTTTTTAAGAGTTCCAGAGTAGTGTCAATGGCCTCGCGCTTGGCCGCAAACCGTTCATACCGCTCCTGGGTAACCAGCCCAAGGGCCCGCCCTTTTTCCGTCAGCCGGAGGTCGGCGTTGTCCTGCCGCAGGATCAGACGGTATTCCGCACGGGAAGTCATCATTCTGTAAGGTTCACTTGTTCCCTTTGTCACCAGATCGTCAATCAGCACACCAATATAAGCCTCAGACCGGGACAAAATAAAAGGCGGCTTGCCTTGTACCAGCAAAGCGGCATTAATACCGGCCATCAGCCCCTGAGCGGCAGCTTCTTCATACCCGGAAGTACCATTGGCCTGTCCGGCTGAAAATAAACCGCCGACCTTTTTGGTTTCCAGGGTTGGCTTAAGCTCTGTCGGGTCAACACAATCATATTCGATCGCATAGCCTGGACGCATAATTTCCGCCTGCTCCAGACCGGGGATGGTTCGTAAAAAAGCCAGCTGCACATCTACAGGCAGGCTTGACGACATACCCTGGACATACATTTCCGTAGTACTGGCGCCTTCCGGCTCAATAAATGTCTGATGAGCCAATTTCTCGGCAAACCGTACTACCTTATCCTCAATCGAAGGACAATAGCGCGGTCCGGTACCCTCGATCATGCCGGTATACATCGGGGCACGATGCAGGTTGGCCCTGATAATCTCATGGGTTCGTTCATTGGTATATGTCAGCCAGCAGGGAATTTGCTCCCGGTCAGCAATATCGCTCATAAACGAGAAATTATGGACCACACTGTCACCAGGCTGAATGGTCATTTTACCGGTATCAACCGTCCGGGCATCCACCCGTGCCGGTGTGCCGGTCTTAAACCGCATCAGTGTAATACCTAATGCTTTAAGCACTTCAGACAGTTTTTCCGCAGTCCGCTGTCCGGCCGGCCCGCCAGGGTAAGTAGTTTCACCAAGGATGACCTTACCCCGCAGATAGGTGCCGGTAGCAATCACAACACATTTGGCATTGTAGATTTCCCCCAGCTCGGTAACAACACCGCTAATCCGGCCATTTTCCACAAGTATATTGTCAATCAACGCCTGTTTGACATCCAGCTTGGGCTGACTTTCCAGAGTATGCTTCATACCCGACTGATACAGGCGTTTGTCAGCCTGCGCCCGTAAGGCATGTACCGCCGGTCCCTTCCCGGTATTAAGCATCCGCATCTGGATGCAGGTCTTATCGGTATTAATCCCCATTTCACCGCCCAGCGCGTCCACTTCCCGCACCAAATGGCCTTTGGCCGGTCCGCCTATCGACGGATTGCATGGCAGCATAGCGATATTATCCATATTCAGAGTGGTAACCAGTGTCCGGCAGCCCAGCCGCGCTGCTGCCAGCGCCGCCTCACACCCGGCATGTCCGGCACCGATAACCACCACATCATAACTTCCTGCTTGAAACAACATTGTCACCTCTTCTTACTTACCGATACAAAACTGTGTAAATATCTGATCAATTATATCTTCACCCACGGTGTCGCCGGTAACCGCACCCAGCTTTTCCCAAGCCTCACGCAGATCAACAACAATACAGTCGGACGGCATGCCGGCCTCAATCGTGGCTTCAGCATCGTTAAGCCGCTCCAGCGCCGCCCGGAGCGCGGCACTATGACGGACATTATTAACAAAAGCTGCCTCACCCGGGCTGACTTGACCACCATACACCATATCGACAATCGCCTGCTCCAGTGCAGCCAGCCCCTCTTCCCTGGCAACCGAGATCTTTAGTACCAGCCGGCCACCGGTATATTTCTCAACTTCTTCGGTCTCCAGCCGGGCTGGCAAATCACTTTTGTTAATCAGCACAATAGCTTGTTTGCCTGGCAAAAGCTCCAGAACGGCCCGGTCCTCCGGCGACAGCGGTGCTGATGAATCCAATAATAACAAAATCAAATCTGCCTGTTCCACCAAAGCTTTGGCCCGCTCTACCCCGATTTTCTCCACTACATCGGCCGTATCGCGAATACCTGCCGTATCAATGATTTTAAGCGGTATACCACCAATATTGACATATTCTTCAATAATATCCCGGGTAGTACCGGGAATGTCGGTTACAATGGCCCGCTTCTCCCGCAGCAGGGCATTTAACAGACTGGATTTACCGACATTGGGTTTGCCGATAATAACGGTTGCCAGGCCCTCGCGTAAAATTCGCCCCGTCTGGGCGGTAGCCAACAGTGTGGTAAGCCGGCTCTTAGCTTCAGCAATTAATTGGGCAACATCAGCGGCTGCCGCCTCTTCAATATCCTCTTCCGGAAAATCAATGGCCGCCTCCAGCTGGGCAATCATTCGCAAAACAGCATGGCGCAAAGCTCTTACTTGTTCGGATAATTGACCTGACAAATTGCCCACAGCCACTTTCAGCGACGCATCGGTTTTTGACCTGATAATATCAATGACTGCTTCGGCCTGCGCCAAATCCAGCCTGCCGTTTAAAAAAGCCCGTTTGGTAAATTCCCCCGGCTCCGCCAGTCTCGCCCCCTGGACAAGTGTCAAATCTAAGATACGCTTTAACGGAACCGGCCCGCCGTGACAGTGAATCTCCACAACATCCTCACAAGTATATGACCTGGGAGCACGCATACTCAGCAAAATAGCTTCATCTACCGTCTCACCACTCGCGGGATCAATAATATGCCCATACATAACCTGATGGGACAAAAGACTGTCAACCGTTTTACCTGATTTACTGATAAACAGTTTGCCGGCAATAGCCATGGCTTTACTGCCGCTTATCCGGATAATGCCAATACCGCCTTCGCCGATTGCTGTAGCGATAGCGCTAATAGTATCATCGCCTGTCAGCATGCTCAAGTACTTTCACTCCTTATATCTACTACGTCCCATATCCGCTGTATTAATACTGCAAAAATATATTGTTCCCCACTCTTTCCCAATTTCCTGCAAAATATGATTAATCTATATAGTATTCTCCGGCTAAATTGAATAATACCTGTAAAAAATTATTATTAATTATAAATTATTAGCAGGTAAAGTAAGCAAAGTATAGAAATATTTACTATTCCGATTTATCTACACACTATAGCAGGTACAAATGTGACATAAGATATAAGAAAGAAGGGACGGCAATGTCTGATAAAAAGGGAATTTTACTGGAAACCGGTACTAATGAATTTGAGATAGTAGAGTTTTCAATTGGCCCTGTCAGTTATGGCATTAATGTGGCCAAAGTAAGGGAAGTTATAAACCCGGTTCCTGTCACAAAAATGCCCAATATTCATCCATGGGTTGACGGCATATTTACTTTGCGCGGCCGGGTTATGCCGCTTGTTAATCTCCCCCGCTGCCTTGGCAATCAATCAACAACCACTTCCCCCAAAGTTATTGTCAGTGAACTTAATAACTACTATGTAGCTTTTCTGGTGGATGAAGTATCACGCATTCATCGTATTTCCTGGACAGCCATGGAACCGCCTCCCCATATTGCAAACTCCGATATGGTTGTCGGCATTATTAAGATGGCGGAAAAAATGGTTGTATTGCTGGATTTCGAAAAAATAGTGGCCGACATAAACCCGGAAATGAATGAAAAGTTCAGCCAAATAGATTCCACCTCTTCCACCATACTTGATAACCGTAAAAATAAAACCATCCTGGTTGCCGAAGATTCCAAAATGCTGCGTGATCTGCTATTAAGTACACTGCATACTGCCGGTTATGCCAAGATAATTTCAACAGAAAATGGGCAGGAAGCCTGGAACAAAATTGAGCAGCTTGTTAAAAGTGGCGAACCGATCGAAAATAATATCCAATTGGTAATAACAGATATTGAGATGCCGCAAATGGATGGTCATCATCTCACAAAACGCATCAAAGAAAATGAGAAATGCAAGCATTTGCCGGTAGTTATCTTTTCTTCGCTTATTAACGAAGAAATGCGCCTAAAAGGCGAATCCATCGGCGCTAACGGACAAGTATCCAAGCCTGAAATCAATCAATTAATAGAACTTGTCGACAGGTTCATTTTATAGTGAGTAAAATTAAGTGGCTGCTCATTAACCGGAGTGGCCATTTTCCCTGTTATTCTTCAAATACTGTAAGCAGTACACAATATTGGTGAAAGCGAGGTGCCTGTATTGGACTGTAAACCCAACTACTACAGTGTTATTTTGAAAAACTGCTCCCGCCGGGAAAGCCTGGGGCAGCGTTTAGACAAGATTCTACTCCGCGGACGATTGGCAATAAAACTGGCTCTGGATAATATGCCGTCTGTTATTATCTATAAGGGCAACACCAACAAAATTCTGCCAATACTTAACGCGTTTAAAGCTGAATTTGCCGCAATAACTGTTCTGCCGGAAAATATGCCGCCGGTTTTACCCCTTTATAGGCTATACCGTAATTTTGACAAGTTAAGTCTTGATTTACAAGCGCTGCTTGCCAATGTCCCTCATAACCTTTGGCTGGGAGAAGCTATTTATCATATTTCTCCGGCCAGTTTTGCCGGAGAAAACGGAGCCTTAGTCATCACCAGCCATGCCTTGTATTTTATTGACAAGCCTGCCGGTGATCAGAGTTCCCGTTGGCTAATCATTCCCTATGACCAAATCAGCAGCCTTTCCCCTGCGGCAACATCACCGGAAACAAACCTGATGATCAGCTATCAGGATGCCGCCGGTTGCCAAAATACGATGTTCATTATTCCGAAAGAAGGGCTAAACGCAGTCACAACTGCCATAAACCAGGCAAAAACAGCCGGTCACTATCTGGTTAAACTAAAAACAGCCTGCACAGTCTGTGATTATGTGTCGGAAAGCAATACCGACAACGCCTCCACTGAAGAATACTGCCATTGCGGCGGACAATACCAGCGCACACTGATTACCTATTGAAAAAACAGCAAAACCGTTAATACGCTGCTACCACCGCCGAGGCGTGGCTAGCCGTTATGCATAAGCGGCGGTTAAGCACCAGCAGCGTTTAAAACATATACATGCTGTCAGGACAAATAAAAACCGGGGAATATCCCCGGTTTTTTTATTATCCGCTGACTCAGCTTCAGCAAGGATGAAAACCCCACCTGAAGCTAAATCTACTTTATCTGCCGTTGTTTTTTAAGGCAATTACAACCTTGCGGTAAGGCTCGTCGCCTTCACTATAGGTAACAATTCTGTTATCATTCTGAAGTGCCATGTGAATAATCTTGCGTTCCTGCGGGCTCATAGGCTCAAGCACCACGCGCTCTCCCCGACGCTTAACCTTATCGGCTAACCGTGTAGCCAGACGGGACAGCGTTTCGGCGCGACGTTTACGGTAATCTTCCACATCAAGGATAATCCGGGTGCGTTCGTCAGCCTCCCGATTAGCGGCAAGATTAGTCAAATACTGCAGGGCATCCAGTGTTTGTCCATGTTTACCAATAAGCACACCCAAATCTTCACCGCGTAAATTGATAACCACATGATCACCCTGGTTCATCTTTTCCATACTTACGGTAACATTCATGGCTTTAAATACATTGTTTAAGAACTGTTTGGCTTCTTCCACCGAATCAATAGCCCGGACAGTCACTCTTACTTTAGCAAGCTTAGAACCGATAAACCCGAACAGCCCTTTGCTAGGAACTTCCAATACTTCATAATCAATCCGGTCACGACTTACATTAAGCTCTGCCAATGCAAGTTCAATTGCCTCGTCAATTGTCTTTCCGGTCTTTTCCGTAACAGTAAGCTTACCAGCCATCAATTAGCGTACCTCCTCCTGAACGACAGACGGATTATTACGATACATAAACCACTGCTGAAAAATCTGGAATATATTGCTGACTACCCAATATAGTACTAAACCACCCGGGAAAGTTATGCTAATATACCCGATAAACAGCGGCATAAAAATCATCATCATCTTGGTTTGCTGATTCATTTCGGTAGTTGTTTGCTTTTGCTGGATATAAGTAGTAACAGCCGACAAAACCGGCAGTATATATGTAGGATCAGGCTGAGCCAAATCTGTCATCCATAAAAAACTTGGCGGCAATTGAGCATACTGGTAATCACGGATGGCAAAGAATATGGCAATTAAAAACGGCATTTGCACCAGCAGCGGCAAACAGCCTGCCAGCGGGTTTACGCCTGCCTCTTTATAAAGAGCAGCCAGTTCTTTATTGAGCTTTTCCGGATTGCCTTTGTATTTATCCTGCAGCGCCTTCATTTTAGGCTGAATTTCCTGCATTGCTTTCATTGACCTTACTTGCTTTACAGTTAGCGGATACAGCACTAATTTAATCGCGATAGTTAACAAAATTATCGCAATACCATAGTTGGCAAACCCCATGCTAATTGTTAAATTGTAGAAGAAAGTCAATGCAGTTTGCATAATGTTGCTTAAAAAATCCAAAAAAGTTTCCCTCCTGCAAGCAATAGGATATGTATTTTAAACAGGGTCATATCCGCCGGGGTGAAACGGATGACAGCGCAAGATACGCCGCACAGCCATCACTAAGCCGCGGGCAACCCCATACTTTTCGATAGCCAGTAACGCATATTCGGAACAGGTAGGCACAAACCGGCAGCTTGGCGGCTTTAATGGTGAAATAAAGCCCCGGTAAAACTTAATCAAACCGATAACTAATAAAGTTACTAGTTTTTTCATAGTTTTTCTGCCAATATTTTTGCTTTGGCACTAAGCTCCAATACAGCCTTCGTTGTTTGAGCCAATCCGGCTCCAACCAATGGCTTACGGCCAACAAGCACCAGGTCAACACCGGTGATAAATTTATCCTGGTGCAGCCGATAGGCTTCCCGTAACAGACGTTTCAGGCGATTGCGCACAACAGCCGACCCTAAACGTTTTCCTGCCGCAAAACCAACCTGCCGTTTAGCAGAACGATTAGGCAAGACATATACTACCAATTGTTTATTGGCATATGACTTACCTGATCGATATACTGCCTGAAAGCTCTTATTCTTACAAAGTCTGCCCCATTTAGGCAGAGTAAACCTTTTGACCATGTTCAATCATCCGGTTTCTTAATTATTTTTCGCCACTGCTTACAAAACATATAAATATAAGTAAGTTTCATAATCAGTTTTAATTAATGGAAAAAATAGGCCACTAAAGCGGCCTACTGACTATGCTCTATGCGGACAATTTTTTTCTGCCTTTGGCACGTCTTCTTTTCAATACAGTTTGGCCACCGGCTGTCGACATACGCTCACGGAAACCATGAGTTCTTTTCTTCCAAAGCGTATTAGGTTGATAAGTACGTTTCACTCTAAACACCTCCTTATATAAAAGGGAGAAACCCACTAAAATCTACAAAATTTCACTAGTATAGATTATAGACCAGCGTAAGGCTCTATGTCAAGAATATTGATGCCGACAAATTCGGATATCTGTGGATAAATTATCCCTTTTTTAGTCATGACCGAAAATATCTTGTTGATAACTGGCAGATGATTTGTTAATATAGTTATGCACAGTTATCAACAATTTTGGTGGAAATGTCCCTTATTATCCACATTTATCAACTTATCCCCAGAAAAACATAGTTATTCACAGGTTTATCCACAAGATTAAATAACTTGCTAATACACGCTTGCGGACTTGTTATGTACCGCCGTTGTATTTTTTTTTCGCCCTAAATACTTTTTTTACAAA
>NZ_CP146992.1 GCF_001941975.2 Sporomusa sphaeroides DSM 2875
ATGGCTAAAGTATATACTTTTGGAAATCGCAAAGGTGGTGTTGCTAAAACTACTACAACGGCAGCTTTATCTTATTTATTATCTCTGCGGGGATATCGTGTGTTAGCTACTGAAGTAGATAGTCAGGGACATTTGGCCGAAATGCTTACTTTGAAATCAAGTAAAGATTTTGCTGGTATGACGGTGTTTGAAGCAATCCAGGCAGGCAATGTAAAACCGTATGTTCACAATGTAACTGAAGGTCTCGACTTATTGCCTGCTAATAACTCGCTTGCGCAGCTGCAGGACTGGCTTTATAAAAAGGGTAATTTGCCCAGAAACGTGAGGCCGCAGGAAGCACTTAAAAGAGCTTTGGCACCTGTTCAGGAGGAATATGATTATATTCTGATTGATACGCCGCCTGCTTTGAATGATGAATTGATTAATGCTTTGACTGCAGCAACGCATATTATTGGGTGCACTGAGACTTCTAAGCCATCTATGACCGGCTTAATTAATTTTTTTGAAATCGTAAAGGAAGTTAAGGAAAGTGTTAATCCAGATTTGAGATTATGCGGCGTTTTAGCTACCATGCTGGACGCTAGGCGCACTGACGCACAGACTGTTTTATTGCGGTTGGAAATGGATTATGATAATTTGCTTTTTAAGACGATAATAAAACGCGGTGCAGCGATAGGCCGTTTGTACATGTTGGGTTTTGATGAAACAAAAAACCATGAATTGCATGCCGCGTTAAAGCAATTTATACCACTTGTTAAGGAGGTTTTGGAACGTGAGTAAACTAAGGGAATCTTTAAATAAGTCTTTGGAAGGATTACCGCAAAATACAAACGCAGCTGTGAAAGCTATCGTAAACCGCGGTGCAGCTGACGATAATTCTCAACCGAAGAATTTACAGACAGAGAAAAATCCGGTCCCTAAACTTAGTAAACCATTGAAGTTTTCGGATACGCATAAAAACGCATCTTTATTATTGCGAAATGATGTGATTAAGAATATTGATGATTTGGCAGAGGGCGCCGGAAAAGGCTTTAAGACAAAACTGGTAAATGAAGCATTAATCCGTATTTTAAAAGAATATGGAATTGAGTTACCCGATTACGGAGGGTAAGTTTATGGTGAGCAGGGTATTGATGATTTGTTTAGTTTGCTTGTTTTGTTGGGGGAGTATCTGCTTCGCAGATGAGAATGAACAAGAAGATTCAGAAGTTTACCGTTACTATGTTGTAATTTATAATGATGTGCTACGGGCGAACCCACAACATGGAGCTGTTTGGGCAGATTGGTCGGCCAGGGCGATTATATATTTTTGTCAAAAATGGCAGGTAAGTCCCTTGTTAGCTGCCGCGAATTTTCATATTGAAAGCAATTATACGATGGAATCTATATCTAAGACCGGTGCGCGTGGTGTTGCACAGCTTATGCCGGGTACGGCAAAAATGTTAGGGATAACGAATATTGACGATCCGATGCAAAATATTGAGGGTGGAATTATGTATTTGGCGCAGCAATTGGACACTTTTAGGCAGTATGGAGATATGCGTACTACTTATGCGATTGCAGCTTATAACGCTGGGCCGCAGGCGATAAAGGACTATCGCGGCTTACCACCTTACAGAGAAACGATAAATCACGTTGAGCGAGTCAGGGTGGTATTAGAACGGTTAGTTTTAGAGTATAACGGAATATAACAAAGGGAGTTTATTAGAACTAGGTGTAATGCCTAGTTTTTTTTATTTCGGTTATTCGGACGTCCAGCGGGGTTAGTGGCTTTTAGCCAGGCTTTCTGCTCGCCGTTTTTATTGGACAAAGGTAATCAATTTAGCACGGAAAGGTATGGGTGTATCAGATGGCTGCTTGTCGCCCTAAAGGTGTGTTGGCTGCTTTTTTTTAAAAGAGTTTTGGCCCCAGGGGGATACCCCCTGAAACCCCCGCTTTTTAAAAGTGAATTCCTTTGACATAAATGTAAACTTAAACCTAAACCTAAATCTAAACCATTATAAATTAAGTTATTCGGCAAATTTCTGCTGAATAACTTTGTTTGTTGTTGACACTTAAACTTGATTAACGTCTATTGACAATCAAATTGATTTATAGTATAATTAAATCAAGATAAAGATTGCAGGAGGTTAATATATGTACTTTCAAGATATTCACACTATCGACGAATTAAAAAAGGCTTATCGAAAATTAGCCTTTAAACATCATCCAGACCGTGGCGGCGATACTGAGATAATGAAGGCTGTAAATGCCGAGTATGAGCAGCTTTTTAAAAAGCTGAATGTGACTGATGAAGCCACCGGCAAAGCAAAATTCAATATGAATGACGGTTTCCGCGAAATGATTGATAAAATTATCAACTTGGACGGCCTGGAAATTGAAATCTGCGGCCTGTGGATATGGGTAAGCGGTAACACTAAAGGACATAAAGAAGCTTTGAAGGAAGCCGGTTTCTTTTGGGCAAGCAAGAAAAAAATGTGGTACTGGCGGCCAGAGGAAGGAAAGGTAAGATACAGCACCGGCATAACCGATATGGATTACATACGCAATATGTACGGTTCAGAAGCCATAAAGACAGTCATCAAAAAGGAAAAGGAAAAAGAGGGGCAGCTGCCTAGGAGGGGGACAGCGTAGGTTAAACTCATAAGGCCAGCCGGGAGCCTTATCCCGGCGATATAAGGAGGCGGCAAAGATGGAATTTGTAGAAAGATTGAATATGGATGCTGTAAGGAACGCCTGTATTAAAAACAATTTTTGTACACGGATGAACAATGAAGCGTATTCAAGCATGTTGATGGTTGCAGAAAGAGAAATCAATAGCCATGAGGAACTAATCGATGCTATAAAGGAAATGGCAAGCCGAATATATTCCTGTTCAGCAGACCCTAATAATTATTTAATGCTGGAAAATGTGACAGGTATCCTATTTAGAGAATGTGTCGATAGATTTGTAAAGTAAAGGGGCGAAATTAAAAAAATGAAAAAAGGCGATACCGTTTATACTCCAAGATTTTGCACTGTTGTAATTACCGAGGTTTACGAAGATCCTTGCAAAGCTTTTCAGGAGGGATACAAGGAGCCAACGCATTATGCTAAAGACCCTGAATATGAAATTCTAGGTAAAAATATTGGAGATAACCGAATGGCATTTGCGGCAATTCGAAAATAGCAGAATTTCGAGGGGAGAGATTAGCAATGTGGAAGATAACGAAGGATAAGATTTTTGATACCAGTATGGGCGAGCGGTCAGCTGTAGGGTTTTCTTCTCAAGATTATGATGGAAGGGCGCTGCCGTATCGATTCCGGATGTTGGACGATGATGGAGAAATTTATTATTATGGTCTTTCTAGTTCTGATAGCAGTTTTGCACCTCTTGATAGCTTCGGGATGCCAAATGCTGGTTGCACTATGATAGAGTATTATAATGTAAAAACAAAAAAGTGGGAAATTCTTTAGGTGTTAAGTCAGCCGGGACCGGTTCCCGGCTGACTATGGTAAGACTACTCTGGTGTATAAGCTGGTAATTATGTTATACTGTATTTATATATCAGGTAGCAAGGGAGGTTTTTATATGCGTCTGATAGAGCGTATTAAACAAGCGGAAGAAGAGATCGCCAGGGGTGAGGTTATAGAGTGGAAACCGGGAAGTACAGAGTTTACATTACCAAAGGATGCAAAAAAGACATTGACAAGACACCGTATCACATCCAAAAAGCGGTTAACAAAGCGTTTGAAGTTTTAAGTGCAGACCCTTACCATGGTATTAGAATAAAGCCGCTCAGTGGGGAGTTACAGGGATATTATAGGTATCGTATTAATGATTATCGGCTAATTTATCGGGTTGATGATAGTATAGTGACAATTTATGCTGTGGGTTTTGGGCCGCGTGGAGACATTTATAAATAGCAGGATAAACATTAACCGGCTTTAATTAGCCGGTTTTTTTATACTTGAGATAAGCAAGTTAAGTAAAAGAATACTTAACTTGCTTTATTTTTTTGAATAATACCTATTGACAATCAAGTTGATTTATATTATAATTAAATCAAGATAAAGATTGCAGGATATCAGTAGAAGGGGGGATGGATATTAATGTGGGAAACTGTGGCTTCGTTTTATGGTAGAGAGGATGCCATACAAGACGGTGTACTTGTTGATGTAACTAAAACTGCTAGGGAAGCTGGTTTTAAATTCCCGGTAGCGGTTACTCAGGCACTGTGGAACAATTATATTATTCCACATTCGACAATGAACGGACAATCAGAGCAGGAAAGGTTATGGGACGTTTTATATGTGGCTGCTCAATATGCAAAATATTCGAAAGATGATTCAATGTTTTTTGGAATTGATTTTCTTATGGGTACAGTTATAGAACAAGTTGATTTAAAGTTGCTGATTTTTCTGGGGGATAGAAGGGAGCCAGTTATTACGATCATGCTTCAACAGGAAGATTAAAATCAGTTGAGCTAGCATTTGGTTGATAAAAAGGATGTGAAATGGTAATGAATTTTGTAATTCAAATCATATATTGGCCTGCTAATGGGGGTGAGTACATTTTGTACGAATATCCGGCAGAAAAAATGATAGAAAGTGAAGCTTACAATAAATGCATTGAAATTGAGAATACCGAGCCTTTGTTGCCAAATGGTATATATTTTGATTATGGATGCATGTCAGCTAGTTATAGAAAGGAAGAACAACAGTCTAAAAAATGCCGGGCTTTCAATTTTGGTGTAATAGCTTTCGGGGATGGTAAAAAGGCAATTCCGGTACTTGATAAAGACCTTTTGGAACTCCTTCGGGGCAACAAGGTAGGCGAAGGGCTTCCGATAATCAAAAGTTGGTTAGCCGGTTGGCACAGTGCAAATATACTCGCCAACTAACAGCCAATAGAATAAATTTGTTTAAAATCAGGAGAATTTCGCGCAACAAACGACCTGTAAAAAGTTCAAAGGTAAAAAATGTAAAGTAGCAAGAGATATGCAGAATGGTTTGTAAATAATACAATGCGGTTATCACATTGCTAATGACCGGTAACTTAGACTATAATTTAAGATGGAATTTACTTTAGTGAGGTGTTTGTTGTGCGCGATGAGGAAAAAAATTGGGGAGGTAGTCGCGAGGGGGCTGGACGCGTTTCGGTAATCGAACGTAAAAATTTTTACTATCGTTTATCGGAAGCCGAGCATGTTATAGATAAGCAAGTCATTTCGGCATTTAAGAAAGTTGAAACAGAACTTATTAAAGAACTGGCAAAAGCTAGGAAATGCAAGCAATATGAGGTTGTGGAAGATGTTCATAGACAAATGTTACAAGCTAGAGAAAAAATTATGGATGCTGCCAAGGAAGCTATTATGTTAGAAAAAAATGTCATTAAGGATAGATTGTTAAATAGTTCATTTGAGAAAGTTTCTGATACACATTAGTAATCGCATCCTTTGGGGTGCGTTTTTTTTGCAAATTAATTATGTTCGGTTTATTCGGACGTCCAGCGGGTTTAGTGGCTTTTAGCTAGGCTTTTTGCTCGCCGTTTTTATTGGACAAAGGTAATCAATTGGGCATGGAGTTGGCTGCTTTTTTTTAAAAGAGTTCTAGCCCCAGAGGAGACCCCCTGAACCCCCCCGTTTTTTAAATGGGTGGATTCATAGCGATTTAAATGTAAACCTAAACATAAACCGTTTTAATTTAAGTTATTCAGCAAAAGTCTCTTTATAAAGGTAAATCTATAGGTTTACCTTTATAAAGAGACAAATGTAACAATTTTTTTGTTAAAAAAATATATATATTTTACACGATATATGTTATAATATAAGCAATAAATTACAATGGAGTTGTTGATCTTGAAACCTAAAAAAATAACTGCGTGGCACATGTCGACCAATTTGGACTATCGAGTTTGGCAAAATGATGAAAATAATTATTTTGTAAGCACTACAAAAACAATAGCTACCAAATTATTATTAAACCTATTTGATGAAGATACGGATAACAAAATGCATTATGGTCTAGTCCGTGAGATTTGGAACATAGGTAAAGTTAAAGCTGCTGAATATGCAAAGCAAATAATTGATGCAAGTATGGATGGATTTTTATCCGCTCCCGTTGCCGCGATTGCAATGTCTATACTTACGGATCAAGTTGGTTTTTTATATCCAGATGAGTTTTTAACTGAAAGGCTAGTCGGTAAAAAGCGATTACAATACTGGAAAGAATGCTTGGAAAAGTACACAGTTAATTATGAAGAACCTGCGATTTATGCCATTATGAATATGTGGGGAAATGATAACAAAGAATTACTTGTTTTTATCAAGGATAACCACAAAATTATAGACCGAATTATTAAAGACTGTGAATATTAGTTGTGGGGGGAGTCAAATAGATTGAATTGACTATAGTAAAAACTCTTAGAATCGCATAAAACCTAGAAAGTTAGAGTAGTCAAAATGGCTTTTACCCAGAATCAGAAGCTGGGGTCTCGGCATGAGCGCCAGGGCAAAATAATATAAGCAATTAGCTTAAAGCTTATTGCTTATAGTGGCCAGCCACTGGTGCCAGTACCGGCATCGAGGGGCCAGGATGAAGCCAAAAATAGGATTGCCAACGCAAAGGAGTGATTTCTATAAAACGTAGTACTATGGATAATATGTTTTATTGGTTCATCACAATATGGCTTATATTTTTTGCTTATTGTTTTCATGGATCATTCGGCAATATCTTTTTTAGGTAATGTCAAAATGGAAAAATTGGTTTGGGAGGATTAAGGATGACAAATGCATTAGCTCAAGTATTATTAGGTTCTTATATATTAGCTTCTATTATCGGCTTACTTTACATTGGGGTAGATAATTATATATATAAAATCAATAGCTTATTGATGAATAATTTACCGATGTTGGATTCTTTTGCATTAATTTCATATTTAAGCATTGGATTATTATTGTGCATCCTTGCATTTGTTCCGATTCGTAGAGGCAAATAAAGCTACGCGGCAGAGGTTGTCAAAATGGACTAGCCTACCTGGTTGCTTCCGGAATTAGGCCATTAAGAATCCCTGATTTATAAGGCTTTACAAAGCGTAATGGACGTGCTTGGCTACAAACATGGTCCCGGCCATGGCCGCGACACCCGGTGCGAGTCGGCACCGGCATCGAGGAGCCAGGGCGCAGCCGTCAAAATGAGTTTGGGAGGTTATAAAAATGCCTAAGCATATTCGCTGGCAAATCAACCTTAAAGTAGTCAAAATGGGATCGGAGGGATTTATATAAAACGTAGTACTATGGATAATATGTTTTATTGGTTTATCACAATATGCCTTATATATTTTGTTTATTGTTTTCATGAATCCTTCGGCAATATCTTCTTCAGGTAATAGTCAAAATGGTTGCTGCAGCTGTCCAGCGGTACCGGCACCAGAGCTACCGGCGCGGATCAGCAGCATGATGCCGGGATATAGTGGTATATGTACCAGCCAGGCGCTGCCGGCCGAAGATCCGGACGTGATACATATACCAAAGCGCCGAGCAGCTGCCGCAAGAAGATCCTGATATATATCTTGCGTTGCCGCTCATGACCGGGACCCTGGCACGGTCCGACACCGGCATCGAGGGACCAGGGCGTAGACGATCAAACAATGCTAGGAGATGAATTTAATGCGTAAAGTTATTAATCAGAAATTATATGATACTAATACAGCTGAAATTATTTATAAAAAAATCTACGAGTTACCTCCTAAGTGGAAAGTCTTAATCGCTAGTTTCTTTTCTGGATATAATACCATGTTTTATGTAGGAAAGGCTGCCCTTACTCCCATGGACGGCTATACCTTAATTAAGAGAATTAGTAAAAAGGAATTATATAAGACGGAAAAAGATAATTATTTTTTATTGACATCATATGTTAAAAATAAAGAAGAGCAAATAACTCCTATGAGTATTGAAGATACGAAAAACTTTCTTTTAGGAGAAAGTGAAGATGCGTATATATCAGAATTTGGCAAACTAGAGGAAGCCTAAAGTATAGTCAAAATGGTGCCGGTCTCGGACATGAGCGCCGTAACGCATAAGGAGGAATAAATAATGCTTGGAAATACCGACGAAGAATATGAAATTGAACACTTACAAACCTCAACTGGTATTGTGTTTGAACTAGAAAAGGATACTGAATTACCGAATGGTGATAAGGTAAACGTTATACGCATTACTAAAGGCAAAGATTCAAATTCCTACATAGTGACCGTACAAAGAGGTCTGCCACCGTTCCATATAGTGGTCTATAACCCGGCGTATGTATTCTTTGATGTAAGTGTTACATTAGATTAAACTATCGGTGTCAAAATGGAAATGGAGGGGTTTAGATGTTAAGCCATCAGGAAATTGATAAACTGGCTGAAGAATACGCACAGACTTGGCGTGATCCCGGCCCCAAATTTATAGAATCAATAAAACGTAATGCCCAAAAATTAATTGGAAGTCTTGGGGATGTGGAATTAACTGATAAGGAAATAAGATCTTTACTTTGGATATCATCGTGCGAGAATCAAACCGTAGATAACCTAATAAGTGCCATTAATAAGGCAAAAGCAAGTGTCAAGGCGTAGTCAATTTGGTTGCGGTCCCGGCCATGAGCGCCAGGGTGCTGCCGATCAAACTGGAAAAGGAAGGGATAAATAATGTACAAAGCAATAATCAGTTTAGATAAAAATGCAGATTATGAATTTTCAACCATTACCGGTGAATCGCCTACCGGATTAGAAGTCCACAATTCAACTGCAGGCATTATCGTAACAGCTGATGAAATGTTTCTTGTCTCAATTTTTTATAATGGTCATAGTGTCGCTGTAGTGACAGGCATAGATTGTGGTGAATGGCCTAAAGGAACAGGAGTTAGTCTTTCAAATTATAGGTAGTCAAAATGGCTGCAGCTGCAGCGACGGTACCTGCGCGGACCGGTACTGGCATTGAGGGACCAGGCGCTGCCGGTCATTGAATTGGAGGAAAGAAAGCGGATATGAGATATTTCATAATAGTACTAATGAATATACTTTTATCTTACTTAGCATGGTTACTTTACAATCATGTAGCACAATTTCAATTTACAATTGCTTTTTTAGGCGGAGCAATAACTGCGATATTAACCTATTGTAATATACCGGGCATGATGTCAAAATGGGAGGGAGCGAAAGTCCGTGATTGAAATAAACAAATGCCATGTTTGTGGGTCAGAAAGAATCGTAAAAGATGTAAAAAATGCTAGCGGAGGTTCAAGCTTAAATAGTTGCTTTTTATGGTGGTATGAAACTGTTAAAAGTACTAGTTTTTTTTCACGTAAAGAAAACTATGAGAAAGATGTACATTATGCTCCTGTTCATGCTTCGGTATGTAGAGACTGTGGGACAGTTAGATTTTATGTTAATGACGGCGACCAAGAATGGATGATAGCGGAATGATAGGACTTGTAGTCAAACTGGTTAAGGGTATCGGCACTAGAGCCACCGGCGCGGATCAGCTCCATGGGCAGGGCAGTTCTTTTGCTCAATTTAATTCAGTAGTCAAAATGCCGGGAGCTGCCGCAAGGAGAACCTAGGGGGCAGCCGGTAACCAGGTATTCTGGAAAAACATGATAAAAGGTAGCACTGGCCAATGCAGATGCTAAAGATGATATTGGAGGAATTTTACTAATGTTAAAACGCATAATTGAATTTATTTTAAATTTTATAGCCGCATCGCCATTGCTTGGCCGTCGAGGCCGATATTTACTTTATCGACTTTGCGGTTGCAATATAAAGACAAAAAGGATTAGTCCAGAATGCATTATTACTAGCAATAGGATTAGCATTGGGAAACATACTTATATTAATTATCGTTGCATCTTCGATAATGAAGATCACATTGAAATTGGGGAGCATTGCTTTCTTGCCCAAGAAGTTCTACTTGCCGGGGCTACCCACCCAATAACAAATCGTACTTATTGTAGAGCTGGTAAAGCTTATGGACTTCCGATAAGAATAGGCAATGGTTGTTGGATAGGAGCAAGAGTAACCGTTTTGGCCGGTGTAACAATTGGGGAAGGAACTGTTATAGCGGCAGGCTCATTAGTAAATAAAGATTGTGAGCCAAATAGTCTTTATGCAGGAGTTCCGGCAAAAAAAATAAAAGATTTGCCTTTAAATGGTCGGGAGGTTACTTCATGAAAAAGAAGGTAACAAATGTTCAGTGTCCTCTATGTTTACAGGTACATGGTAAAACGGTTAGACCATATTCCCTGTAGCCTACTGGACCGGTACCAGCACCAGAGCCACCGGCGCGGATCGTCGGAGCCAGGGCACATAATAACATAACAGGAGCATTCCTGTAACGAACAAAAAAGAGTTTTGAACAAAAAAGTACCTCCTGTTAGAATACAGGGTGTAAGGCTTCTGCAGAGCTTACCCCGAAATAATCAAAACTAACAGTGGAGGTACCTAAGATGAAGTGTAACCAAAATCAAAGAATTTTGCAAGTATCAGAAGCAGTACTGATTGTCGGAATAGATGTGGCCAGTGAAATACATTACGCCCGTGCGTTCGATAATCGCGGACTTGAACAAGCCAAGGTATTCCACTTTACCAATGACTTAGAAGGATTTAAAGCCTTTACGAAATGGGCTGAAGCAATCCGATTAAAGGCTGGTAAAGAGGGAGTCATCGTTGGACTGGAACCTACTGGGCACTATTGGTTTAACCTTGCTCAATATAGTAAGGGTCATCGCATGAAGATTGTGCTGGTGAACCCGTTTGCAGTGAAACGGAGTAAGGAACTGGACGACAATAATCCAACCAAGAATGACCGGAAAGACCCCAAAACGATAGCATTGTTAGTCAAGGATGGCCGATACATGGAACCGTATATCCCCGAAGGGGTATATGCTGAGCTGCGAACAGCGATGAATACGCGCTGGCAGATAGTGAAGAGCCTCAACGGAATCAAAAATCAAATTAACCGATGGCTGAGAATCTACTTTCCAGAGTTTTTACGAGTATTCGCTGACTGGGAAGGCGTGGCAGCGCAAGTCATATTGCATGAGATCCCAACACCGGCGCAGATCATTGAAAAAGGTGTCGAAGGAATAGTGGCACGATGGAAGCAAGATAAGATTCGTGCAGTCGGCAAAAAACGTGCCCAAAACCTTGTAGAAGCGGCGCAAAGCAGCACAGGAATAAGCGATGGACACATGGCTGCAACTATGGAACTTAGTATTCTCCTTGAGGATTATGCCAGAAAGAGCAAGCAATATGAAACGGTCATGGAATTGGTAGAAAAGCTGGTTGAGCAAATACCAAGCGTTGATAAGTTACTAAAGATCAAAGGTCTAGGCTTGGTAACCATAGCAGGTTTTCTTGCTGAAGTTGGCGATATCAGCCGATTCTCCCATCCGAAGCAGATACAAAAGTTTGCAGGGCTAAACCTCAAGGAAAACAGCTCGGGCAAGCACAGAGGTAAGATGACCATTAGCAAAAGAGGGCGAAAGCGACTGCGCGCCATACTGTTTCGAGCCATGCTGCCATTAGTAGCTAAAAATGCTGAATTTCGAACTATACATGGTTACTATACAACTCGTAAAAATAACCCGTTGAAGAAGATACAATCGCTAATATTGCTGTGCTGTAAACTGATCCGAGTTATCTATGCTGTACTAACGAAGGGAATTGGGTATGAAGCCGAAAAGCTGCTTTGCGATATGAAAAAAGCAGAACTACTAGCAGTCTAAAACGAGAAGATTCTACTGTAACGAGAATAGCACATTGACAAGACGAGCCGGGATAGTTGCTAATTTTTCCATTAGGGCATAGACCCCGTCGAGGAGCAAACCAAACATCCACCATGCGGATAGGCAGAACGAGGGAATTTAGGGCTGGCATTATGCTAAGACCCCGTGAGACATAGGAGGGTAGCCACCGCAGGTTATGTGGATTCCAAATAGGCCGCAATAATCTGCTTTTTTAACCTGATAGTACTCAGGCTGTAGAGGTTATCCCCTTTTTTATCTTTTTCGGTTCCCCAATTCTTCATATCCCATAAAGACGAGTCTTAAATATGTGAAATGCTATGTAAAACTGAGAATTAAAGAGATTCTTTAAGATTATTGAAGGAGGTAACAATATGAATCTTCAAATTGATTATGATGAGTTAATGAATTTAATCAAAGAAGGGATACTTCAAAATAATAAAGATGAAATTATTGGCTTACTTTTACAAAAAGGTTTAATTAACACATGTAATCAAGAGAACTGGGATAAACAAGCATACTCATATTTAGATTCAGTAGCTTATAGCATAATAATTAGTCTCAAAAAGCATTTTAAGGACGAATTAAAAATTATTGAAGAAGATGCTGAAATTATGACAATTTTATCTGAGCTTTCTTGATTTTTAATGTAGTCAAATCGGCTGCAGTTGCAGTCGATGGTCTCGGTCATGGCCGCAACCACCAGCACGAGGAAGCAGTGTGCAGTCAGACAAAATGAGTAGGGAGGGTTTCAGTGGAGAATATCTCAAAGAAAATCAGTCTTCTAGGTATGGCTGGAATTACCATCTATTTGTATTATCAATTTGCTTTCAACGAATCAATGCAAGATGCAATGAGCAATGTCGTAATAGTTGTTTTGCTTTACAATTGCCTTTTAATTATAGGTGGCAATATAAAGCACCGTAGAAGTAGTAAGGCCGATATTGCTCTCTGTTTCATTGCTTTTGTAATGGCATCAGCAGGTACTTATTGGTGGTTACAAATTAAGGGTTTTATATAATAACTGGTGGAGGAATTTTGATGATACCAACAGAGATTATTAAAATTATTGAGTATGGGATTAAGGGTAATACCGAGGCTGTACGAGCCTATGCCGGGGTTTATGCTAATAAGTGTAATGAGATTGATAAAAAGCGTATTATGGACGTGCTTAATGGTACGAAAAGCGACTTAAGCGTGTGTTTAGATTCGCGTCCTGTAGAATAGTCAAACTGGTTAGGAGGGATAAAATGTATCAAATATCTTTTAGCCTTGTAAAAGGACTGGAACTTAAATGTACCGCTATAGGCCGCGATGTAGAACCGGAAGGCTTGGATATAGAAGGTAAGGAAAATGGCGATTCAGCGTTGCCTATGGTTTACTACAGCATTAAAGCTAAAGAAAGTTTTACGATTACGATTAAAACATCTGATGGCAGTAAGTTAATAGGCTTTTTTTATTCGTCCGAATAGCGTGCAAAATGGGTACCAGTCATGAGCGGCAGGGCACTGCCGCTCACTGGTGCCCGGCACAAGAGCTATCGGCACGGATCAACGCCATGGACAGGCCAGTAATGATATATTTATCAATCAGTATCACAGTACTGATTTACTTAAAGTAAAAAAGCTCACTCCCCAACCAAAATGGCTAAGAGTAAGCTTTGTTTATATGTTTTTGTCTTAGGCTTATCATTTGTAAAACAAATACACCCTGTGTATAGGTTACACCTTCAAGTTAATAGCAAAATAACAATTTCAATACATCTAATGTATGACAAAATAATACTACTGAATTCCATTTTTGTCAAGCACAATAGAATTATAAGTAATGATTTGGCGTTTACCCGAACGCTAGACCTAATGGTAAGGCTGGAAGGCGAATTGGGAGTAATAACGTGGATGAATGGATAAAACCGATATATCTAGCAACCGGCAACCAGATCATTCCGGAAAAAATATGATAAATGTAGCATTGGCCAACGCAGCTGCAGGTATTAAACATGATAAAATATCTACGATGGTTCTTATGTCGGTATTTGATTTATTCAGACGTCCAGCGGGTTTAGTGGCTTTTAGCCAGGCTTTCTGCTCGCCGTTTTTATTGGACAAAGGTAATCAATTGGGCATGGAAAGGTACATATTGTATCAGATGGATACTTGCTGCCCTAAAGGTGTGTTGGCTGCTTTTTTTTAAAAGAGTTCTAGCCCCAGGGGGAGACCCCCTGAAACCCCCGTTTTTAAATAAATATTGAATAATATCAATTGACAATCAACTTGATTTATGTTATGATTAAATCAAGTAAAAGTTGTCATATAAGCAGGGAAGCGCAAGTATCGGCCCGAAAGGAGAATTTGATCGATGACTCCGGATGAATTAGTTAAAGATGCTCTTGAAAATCCTTTTATTGAAAAAAGTGTCAAATTACCACAAGGAGCTTTAAATCTACTACTTGATATAGCCGCGAATAAATTAGAAGCAAAGGATGCAATTAATATTCTTTATTCTAAAATTGAAGATTGGCGCAAAGAATACCCTTATTGGTTTTGGCATGGTCAGGTAATTGAAGATAAAACAAATCACTATTGCTATCAAGGAACGGATACCATTATTAATCAATATGGTATCAAATATAAAAAACTATTGTTAACTGTTCAGGTTTTTGTCGGTGTTGCTACGATCCTAGCTCAGAAAAGATAATTTGAAATGGTATCGACATTTAAGTGGAGAATATTAAATAATAAAATGACCGCAGTCAGGACCGGCTGACAGGTGAAAGGAAATGTGAAATGGAAATAAAATTAGTGCAAACAGAGCGCAAGTTCGAATCATCTTGCATTTTTGGAGGTATAGAATTTAATGGGGTTGACTACGCCATACATAGCATGGAACGTGCAAGAACAGGAGCAGTTCAGGATATTTTATATAAAATTAGCAATGTTGAACACAATGACGGTTTGAAATTTGAATATAATTTGCAAGAAAAAACTTGGGAACTGGTCAAGTACAACGAAGTATACGCACCAAAAAGAGGGTTGTATCCTGGTCGTACAGTTGTAGGATCTGGAAAAATAAAAATAACAGAGGTAGTTGCTGCACCTATTATTTCGCCCGAATTGTTACTCTTGGTTAAGGAAATTAGAAAGGAAATGCAAAGTAATCATTTTTTAGTTGTTTGTGATAATGGCGATTTTTGGGGTACACAAGCATCTGTATCAGCGGTTCTTTCTGGTGGTGGTAAATCATATATCTTCCGTTGTGTAGACCTAACATATGAACAGAGTGCGTACAATCTTATTCCTGGCCAAGAGTCATTTTTAAACATTGAAGAAATTGCTAAAGAAGTTTTCCGGCTAAAAGGTGTCAAATAAGGAGGAACTAAAAAAGTAGACCGCAAAATTAGCAGTCTACTTTATCTACACCTTGTGTATGGGGTATACTCAAACAGCAAAATAATGGTTTCAATACATTTAATGTATGATGTATAATATTATAATAGAATATAAATTTTGTCAATTATAATATCTATATAGGGAGCTGTTTTCATGCATGATAATATTACATATGCTACATGCGCCGTCTGTGGTATAAAATTAAAATGGAAATACTGTAGGGTTTGCAAAGAACATCAGGCTGAGTATTATCGACTACAGCAAAAAAAACGATACGAGTATAGGGCGGCAAACGGACTATGTGTAAGGTGTGGAGCCATCGCTATCCCTAATAACGTGCGATGTGAAAAACACGTGAAAGAAAACAAGAAACATTGCGCTGATTATTATGAAGCAAAGTTAAAAATATGAATAGTCAAAATGGTTGCAGCTGCAACCGGAGTCCCGGTACTAGAGCCAACGGCGCGGATCGGCGTCAGTGTCAAAAAGGTACCGGCGCCAGGGCGCGGCAGCTGCAACACCTGTCCTGGTCCGGGTCGGTACCGGCATCGAGGAACCGGGCCGCAACCGCTAGAAATTATAGTTAAAATGGTACTAGTTTCGGACATGAGCGCCAGGCGCGGATGATCAGCAGCACTGATTTGTACAAATGAGGGAGAGGAATGATTATATTGAAAAAATATCTGGTATTACTTATATCTCTGATTTTAATAGGTATTCTGACCGGTTGTGGGCAAGGTAATGAGTACGAGGG
This sequence comes from Sporomusa sphaeroides DSM 2875, assembly GCF_001941975.2. Taxonomy (NCBI): domain Bacteria; kingdom Bacillati; phylum Bacillota; class Negativicutes; order Selenomonadales; family Sporomusaceae; genus Sporomusa; species Sporomusa sphaeroides. The sequence continues at coordinate 15,907 of NZ_CP146992.1, forward strand.
TAAATGGATTACAAGTGTTGCAAGTAACTGGGATGGTGCGAAAATATTACGGAAATTAGAAATCAGAAAAAACGGAGAAAACTATATTCTTAATTTAAGTATAGAAGAATATAAAGATACAGGTAAAACATTAGGTCAAATGGGGAAAAGGGCTGCCTGGAAAACAGTCTCGGCCACTCCAATTAGCGCAACACTAAAAGATGGAAAACTCATAATTGATTCGTCCACAGCTTTTACTTATATCAAAAGTGATGGAACTATCTTAGGCCCCAAAGGTGAAATATACAAAAAGGAAACTACGGAAGAATATAATCGACTAAAGAGCGAATCCGCAGCAGTTTTTAAGCAAAAATATCCCAAGGTTATTATTGAAGAATAGTTCAGGGGGCATTCCCCCGAACTATTTTAAAATACAGAGTAAAGAAGGGGATTAAATATGTATAGTACGATACAGAAAAAAGAGCCAACTCATGAGCAATATACTAAATATCAGGAATTATATAACTATTTTAATCAGCAACTTTTTAATAGTAAATTACCATGTATAATATTAAATTTCTCACGAAAGGCAAATGTCGCTGGCTTTTTTGCACCAAATCGTTGGATATCGTTGCAGGGCAAAAATAAAACTCATGAGATAAGTATTAATCCTACATATATAGCAAGTGTTGAATTTATTGAAGTTTGCCAGACTCTTGTTCATGAACAAGCTCATTTATGGCAAATGGTATTTGGTAAGCCGTCCAGAAGTGGATATCACAACAAAGAATGGGCTAATAAGATGGAGAACATTGGCTTAATGCCAAGTAGTACTGGACAAGAGGGAGGTAAAAAAGTAGGGCAAAAAATGTCTGATTATGTAATTAAAGGCGGTAAGTTCGAAAAGGCTTTCGTTGATCTGCCAAAAGATTTAACATTACCATGGATATCAAATGAGTTTGATAGTGTTGTTAGTAACGACGAGGACGGGAGTGATCCAAAGCCACCTAAGATAAAGAGCAAAATAAAATATTCTTGTCCTGGCTGCACTCTCAATGTATGGGGGAAACCCAACATAAAAGTTTATTGTAAAAGTTGTGAAAGTTATTTAGAGCCTATTGAATAATTAATTTATGTATCGTACTATACATAAATTAATATTTTAACACACCTTCCATGAATCATACAAAGAAATATTTTGTATGATTCATGGAAAACCCCTGAAGCCTTATCTTATATAAGCTTTAGGGGTTTTCTTATTTAAACTAATTTATTTTTTATTTTTTAAATCATTTATATTTTGTGTTATAATATCATTATGTATGATATATTATTTGGAGGTTAACATGGAGTTTGTACAACCTATTCGTGATAAAAGAAAAATTGATAATATGAAAAAAATTTTATTATCTACTAATATTCGAGACTATTGCCTTTTTACTCTTGGCATTAATTCAGGATTGCGTATTAGTGATTTACTGTTTCTTAAAATTTCTGATGTATTAAATAATACTGGAAAAATTCGCGAAAGAATTACGATCAGAGAAAGAAAGACGAATAAAACTAAAAACTTTCCTATAGCCGATATTGCCCAAAAAGCAATTTTAGAATATTTAAAAACTAGAACTTATCAAATTGATGAACCTTTATTTATCTCAAGAAAGAAAAATAAGGGTATAAGGGCATTGCAACGGGATCAAGCCTATAAAATTATTAATAATGCTGCCCGAGCTGTTGGGATTAGGGAAAAAATTGGCACTCATACTTTGCGAAAAACCTTTGGCTATCATGCATTTAAGAAGGGGATAACAATTGAAGTAATACAAAAACTTTTTAATCATTCTGCGTCTTCAATAACACTTAGATACATTGGAATAACTCAGGATGATCTTGATCAAGTTTATTTGGACCTTAATTTATAGCTTGCAATATCTGGCGCTTACTCAAGGTGCGGCCGCTTCTGCTAAGAAGAAAAAGTGAAACAAAAATCGCCCTTTTAATAAGGGCGATTGTGATATAATATGTAAGGGCAGAGATACCAGCTCTGCCCAAGACAACTGAAAGGAGGTGTCCCTATGCTCCAACTCATCTTAGAGGTGTTGTTGTGGGCGCTTAAGGTTGCATATGCACTACTGACCTTAGCGAACAAACATACACCTAATTAGGGAACTTCTCTCAGTTTACAAATGCCCTTGTTACCGCAGGGGCATTTGCTATTGGATTATACTTTTATTATACCCAATTTAGAACTTTATACAAGAAAAAATGTATACATTTACGATTTTATTGCTTCTTTATTATTATTGCATGCAATTTCGTTGCAATGTTGATTTGAGTTCGCATCCTATTTCATTACTATCACTGATATTTAAAACTAACAGTACTTGATTTCCAGAGTTATTAAACCATACTGCAGAGCATACGCTGGCCATAATTGGTAGTCCCCGACCTCTTATATTTTCAATGTCCCATTCGTTGAGTACCAATCGCTGATTTACTTTATTAATCTGATCAATTACGTCAAAACCATTATTATTGCTGACAATTCGTGCGTACATTTTTTTCCCTTTACGTTTTAAGGAAACTTTTACTTTAGCATTATTATAGCCTCCATTGCCATAATTAAGAGCATTAGATACAGCTTCATGCAACGCTAGTATAAAAGCAACAGAAAATTCTTTTGCATGTACCTTGAGAAATTGTTCAACAATCGGTAAGTTATCTAAATAACCATTAATACCGTTACATTGTATGGTGTATATATTAATGTTTTTATGCACGTTCAATACCTCCCAGATTAGGTTTAATACAAAAAAGCTTTTCCAAATGCGTCACGCGAAATAACATTTGTATGTGATCGGGCATATTGTAAACATATACGCTCCCTCCCCTATTAAGGGCTTTTTTGCGCAGATCAAGAAAAATCCCAATACCGGTAGAATCAATATATGTTACTTGACTCATGTCAAATTGAAAGTGAATGATATTATCATTCAATAATTTACCAAATTCATCATTAAACGTTCTTCGTTTACTTCCTTCAATTTCGCCGTAAACTGTCACCTTAACCGCTTTATCATCTTCTGATTTTATAAAATTAAACATTAGTATCCTCCTTAATTGTAACTATTAATGCTGATGCATCATCCCTTCTCAGAGGATCATGGCCGATCCTTTTCATGGCTGAAATTGTTTTTTGAGGCGGTAGTAGGCTCTTTGATAGTCTGTCGGAAAATCCATCTGTCATAAACATTATCCAATCCCCCTTTTTAAACCTTAAACATGATTCTGCATAATCCGCGGAAGGTATCATGCCAAGTAGATAACCCGGCATATCAATATATCGTGATTGTCCATTTAGATGGACATAAACCGGACTAATGCCTGCAGCTGTATAACAAAGTACTCCATCTGATTTTAAGCTAAACATAAGAGCGGCTGCATGAACCGGATCATTACGATCATCCCATAGTTTTCTATTAATCCACTCCATTCTTTTGCCAAGATTTTCAGATACATCAAAACTGCATCTAAAAAGTTCACGCAAAGAAAAAACCTGCAATGCGGAACAAATATCATGGCCTGTTGCATCAATTACATAACCATGCAGTGCATCATTCTCTTGATCATACCAGGTATCATAGAAGTCACCGCTGATCTCTTGTAATGGATAAAATAAAGTTTCAATTTTAACCCTTTCATTTTCGAAGGGCTGCGGTAATAAGGAAACTTGTCTGTTGTAAGCATCCTCTAATTCTTTAAGTATTTCAATACTTGAACGTTTTGGTTTAAATAGCGGGATTACTGCCTTTGATTGCATTTTCTCGACTCCCTTGCAAATAATCTGTCTTTCTTATGCTTTCCGTAAATACGGTGATCAAATTAGGATCAAACTGTTTTCCTGCTTGTTTTTTTAATTCATCCAATGCCTCAGATATATTAAAAGGCTTTTTGTAATGCCTGAAGCCTATCATAGCATCATAGGCATCTGCTATAGCTAAAATCCGGGCTTCCAAAGGGATATTATTGCCGCTTAAACCATATGGATAGCCGAAACCATCCCACCTTTCATGATGATAAAAGGCTATATAAGCATCTTGAATAAAATCAGGAAAAGATATCAAATATTCAAATCCAAAATAAGGATGATTTTTCATAATCTGAAATTCACTTTCTGTTAAATGTGTTTTCTTTTTTAAAATTGAATCAGGAATCGCCAATTTGCCGATGTCATGTAGTAAAGCGGAAATACTTAAAGCATTTAATTGTTCACTAGATAATCCAACAACTTTACCCAAATAAACTGCATATTTTTGAACTTGTTTTAAGTGCAGATAGGTTAGTGAGTCTATAATGATAAGATTGGTTAGCATAAAGCTAATTAACTCATTTCGACTAGATTTTAAATATTTAAGTGATACTAGATTTTTTATAAGCTTACTAATTTTCATTGTTTTATCTGCTATATATAAATAGTCGTTAAGGTTAATGTCTGAAAAAAACACTTTAAGCGTACCTATATCTCTTGCATTATCTGATAATTTAAAACTTAGATAAGGACTTGCATTAATAATTCCAATTTCGTACTCTGCAAAATAATCTGAAATAAAGTTAAGACTAACTCCAATTGATCCAGTATTTTCGATAATATCATTCAGCTGGTTAGTAATAGCCTTATTTACTAAGGGATCACCAGTAGTAACGTTAAAATAGCGTAAACTATCCATCACATTTTCACCTCAATTACATAAATAAATAATCAAGCATATTAACATAAAGACTTAGAAAACCTCCAGGAATAAAGAAGTTTATAGGAATAGCTATCCCCAAAAAATGACAGAATGGAAAAGGAGAAGTAGGAGTATTGCCTATCCCATTAATTATAAAAGCTAAAATACTAGCACAAAAAAGTACTGATATTGTGTCATATACACCTAAAACGGATGACATTAAGAGAATATATAAAACATCACCGAAGCCGAAAACTTCTATAAATAGGTTACGATAATTAAAACTTTTGTCTTTTATTTTTTGACAAATCACAGCTAATACTATAAATATGAAGCAGAAAGATATAGTTAAAAATAAGTCATACAAAATAACTAACAATTTTCCCATAAAAAATTGACAGAGTAATGAAATTAAAAGGTTTACAAAAATCATCCAATGATAGACATACTGTGTAAGGTAATCAATTATCATAATCATAATGGTGAAAATTGTAAAACTTGCATACAATATAAATTCTGGGCCAAAACCAACGTAGTTATAAATTACTAACCAAGTAATGCTACTGATTAATATCGTCGTTCCGGTTAATATACACAGAAATATAGCTGACAGATAGAATATGATCATAATACCCTCATTATTGAATTATATACTGATAGTTTTTCCCTGCTTTTTGTTGACTACTTGCACTAAGTTCAATAATCATTTTATTATTCGCAACTGTTATCACGATAGCATTATTCCAGGAGTCCAAGAACTGCGAACCATTCCACATCTTGAAGTCAGTGAAAAAACCTTCACTGACAATCTGATCATTAGTAGCAAAAGAATTATTTTCTAAATAATAAGCCGTATGTGCAGTTCCTAATGTATTTATACGATAAGTTGATTCAGCAATTTTCATTGATTTATGATAACTGAGAACACCAGCTAATATTAGTGAACTAATGAGTATTAATGCTACGACATTAATAATAGTGTCTGTTGTTAAAATGCCCCCAATAGATTTAGTTTTTAACATAAGTTCCTCCTATTGTTTGCTGCCAGCAGATTTTATAGTCCCATTACTTGGAGTTTTAATTAAGAGATTATATGTATCATCCATATTGACTGAATAAATAAAATTATTAATATCAATTGATTTTGGAATATAATTAACGTCATATAATTTAGTAAGATTATCAGGATATTCTTTGCCTTGACTTTTGTACCAGCGATTTAAAGCAAGATCAATAGCATATGCCTCCAATTTAAGCTGATCCATATAAATGTTATTTTTTACTCTGTGATGATCGGCAGGGCTTATAAATGTAACCGTACTGATAGATATAATCACTAGAATACAGATAAGCACAATTAAAGCTGTATTACCTTTAGATTTCACTGCTTTACCTCCATTTTGTTATGTATTATAATCTAGGGATGTATATCTTGCTTTTTGTCAAAATGTTTCTTAAATTATCAAGGAAGTGATATATGAGAAGAAAAAAATTACCAACGAGAGTTATTGGAAAAAAATTAGCAAAAAGGTTATTTCGTGGGAGAAAGGATAAGCAAAATACCGGTAAATATTATTGGACGGTTGGCGAATGGGTGACTCACTGGTATAGTCTATATAAAGAGTCGAAGCATTCAATAACAACCAGGCAAGTCCAAATGGTATATATAAATTCACACATTATACCTTGTATTGGCGATATTCTTTTGCATAAGATAACTGCTGCAGACTTGCAAAAATTTTTTAATACTCTAAGTAGAGAAGGGAATCGCTGTAAACTCAAAAATTCTAATAAATATGGAGGGCCATTATCTACATCGTGTTTGGAAAAAATCAGGTCCTTATTGCAATCCGCTTTTGATGCAGCTGTACGGGAAGGGCATATAGAAAAAAATCCAGTGCGTGAAACCGAATCAATCTCTGTTCGAACTCTTAAGATTGCTTTTTTTACGAAAAAACAACAATCCGTTTTTTTAAAGCAAACAATTAAACATAGATTCCACGTTGCCTATCAGCTGCTGTTTTACACCGGTTGCCGGAGAAGTGAAATTTTAGGCTTATCTTGGGATTGCGTGGATTTGGAAAGGTCATTTATACGCATTACACAGGTACTTGTAATTGTTAATGGCGTTCCAGTACTTAAATTTTATCCTAAATCAAAAAATTCAGTACGATCCATTCCCTTACATCCTTCCCTTACAAAATTATTGAAAGCTCATAAGAAAAAACAAGACCTTGAATCTCAAATATCGGGGTGGCGTAACGAGCATAATTTAGTCTTTACTAATAGAGATGGAAGTCCACACAATCCAAACTATTTTTTGCGTAACTTTAAAAACGTTATAAAAAAACTTGGGTTTTCTGATAGTCTACGAATACATAGTACACGACATACGTTTACAACAAATATGTTACAAATACCAGGTATTTCTATAGCTGATGTTCAAAGATTAGGTGGTTGGTCAGATACCCGAATAATACTCGAAGTTTATGCTCACACGGTTAATGAAACTCAGAGAAAAGCTGTACATAAGCTATATGAGCAAAATCATCCAATTGAAAAAAAATCTCGCAAAGGAAAGCTTTGAGCTTTCTTTTTTTTATATAAGCTGCCCAAGGAAACGGTACTTATAGGGCAGGTAAAATATTATTTACCACTGTAGGGACACACAGTTGGACAGTGCCGGACATCGGAATAAATACGGTATATGTTTCTATGTCTGGTGGCGGCGGCGGCGGTGCCTTGTCAACGCCGGATTTATTTTGACCGAATCGCCGGTTGAAAAATGACCCACTCGCCGGAATTAAAAACGCCGGGTATGCGAACGCCGATCAAAGTGTCACCGTTTTGTCCACGCCATTGATGTCAGCCGGTGGCACGGTCTTAACGCCGGTTTTCAATCTATCCTTAAGCCTGTAAGTGTCTCCACGTATGTTGATGACATGAGCGTGATGTAGTAGTCTATCCAATAAGGCTGTTGCGATAACCGTGTCGCTCATTAATTCGCCCCAGTCGCTGAAGAACTTGTTGCTTGTGAGTATTATGCTGCCTTTCTCATACCGTGAGCAGACCAGTTGGAACATCAATTCTGCTGCTTCGCGGTCAAGCTGTGCATACCCAACTTCGTCGACAATGAGTATGTCAGGGCGAAGATAAACCCTCCATCGCCGGTCCAGTCTGCCAGTTAGCAGCGATTTTTTCAGATCAGCGATGAGCTGAGATAAGCTAACAAAATATACGGTAAGCCCTGCTCTGAGCGCTTCAACTGCCAGTCCGACGGCAAGATGCGTCTTACCAACACCAGGCGGACCGAGAAACACCACGTTTTCGCTTCTTGCCGCGAATGCCAGCGTTGACAGTTCTTTAATCTGTCGCCTATCAATACTTGGCTGAAAGCCAAAGTCGAATTCATCTAGTGTTTTACGGTGCGGAAGACGAGATAATTTCATTCTTGTTTCTTCGCTACGCCGTTTTCGTTCGGCTTTCTCTACTCCGAGAAGCCCTCCGAGGAAGGATAGATAAGTTAGTTCACTGTGAGCCGCAGCCTCAAGCCGTGCATCAAGCAGCTCGGCGGCGGTACTAAGTCCTAGCTCTTTTAAAAGGTCGCGGGTATGTTCAAGTTCAATCATCAGATGACCCCGGCTACCTTGTCATAAATGCTGAGCGGCCTAATTTCAACCGAAGGTTTTTCAGTTTGCTTAGCGTAAGAAAGCGGTGATGCAATGCCGTTTCTTTCTGCCAGCCCTTCATACTGACCCTTAAGCCAGACGATCCTGCCAGATGTGTATACCACTTTATGATGAGCGATTCTCACTTCGCCGTCATAAGCCTCAAATTCGTCGCCGGAAATTCGCACTCTAACTTCACGCCCACTATACTGCCAAGGCACACCGTACTTTGCTCCGTCAAAGCTGACGAAACCATCCCTCGTCACTTTTCGCATCTCCCATCTGTATCTGTCGCGAACAGCTTTGTCCGGGAGAGGCAAGAGTGGCTCCTTCTTTAAAGTGATAAGCGGTATTTCACCGGTAGTACCATGTCGTTTGCTATCAACTTTACGGCACCACACAAGCGCCTGAAGATTAAGGTCATCGACATCGCGAAACTGTCTGCCTGGAAGGAAATTATCTTTTACATAGTTCACGAGACGTTCGACTTTCCCTTTAGTTTGGGGTCTTCTCGGACGGCAAACTTTAGGAAGGAAGCCCATATCTGCCGCAAAGTCTTCAAATCGCTTATTCCACAGCGGTTTGCCAGCCTCGCTGCCGTTGATGACGGTCTTCATCCTGTCGGTGAGAACAATCTGGGGAACGCCGCCGAAATACTCAAAGGCATTTACCATGCATCGGAGGAGGCTGTAGAAGTCACAGCGTTTAGTGAACTCCATATACTTACTTCTTGAACTACCCATGATCATAACAAATACTGGAGTTTTATGGACTATGCCGTGCTCGTCTATGTAGTGAGTTATACCCCAATCCATCTGGACCTGTTTACCTGGAGGCGTTTCATACCGTCTTACCGCTGGTGAACTCCTTGCCGGGCGCATGTCCTTCACATAGTCCTTGATGATGGTAATGCCGCCTGTATAACCTAGTTCCTGCAGGCGCTCATAGATTACCACACAGTTGAATATGCCGCTTTGTACCATCTTGTCGATGGTAGGCTTAAATGGATCAAGTTTAGAAGGCCTTGTCCGGCCTTTCAGGCGATGCTGCCCAGTATCACCGGTAGCATATTTCTTCGCAGTGTTTTTTGATATACCTAATTCTTTACCAATTGAATACGGGGATTGACCCGCCAGAGCCTTTTGTTTTATCATTAATATCAGCCCACTCCTTAACATTTGCTACCCCCTGGTGATCTAGTCAATCCCAATGGTAGCTTATGATTTTGGTGTGGGTCAATTCTTTTCCGGCTTTATGGGTCAATTATATCCCGGCGGTGACAGCCTCAAGTTCTGGCTCCGCAGGCGGTGGTGGTGGTGCTGCTTCTGTTATGGCTAAAGAAGTAACTGTAACTCCTGGCGAAACAATATCTATTACTGTTGGAGCTGGTGGAGCTGGTGCTCCTGGTAATGGTTATTCCGGATATAATGGTGGTGCATCTTCTTTTGGCAGCTATATTTATTGTGCTGGTGGATATGGCGGTGCAGCCGGAAGTGGGCGCGGTGGTAATTCCGGTGGAAGTTATGGAACTCGCGGCGGCGATGGTAATTATACATTTAGTGCAGGTGGTGGTGGTAGTTTATTTGGTGGTGGTGGAAATTACTCTTGGCAAGGACGCGGTGATGCAAGCGGTTTTGGTGCCGGTGGTGGTCCTGGTGCCGGTGGCCAGGGAGGCTATGGTTCACAAGGATTTGTGTTAGTAGAATGGTAAGCTGCCCAAGAAAACGGTAAGTCTATATCTGTCTTATCCGGCCAAATTTGGCATGGCCAGCAAATTCCTTTGCCAGCGGGCTTTACACAAGAGGAATGTACATGGTTTGTAAGTCCGGCTGATACTAATCCGTCAGGATATTTAATGGATATAGACGAGGGTTATAACGGTTATCACAGTAGAATAATATGCCAAGTAGATAGTAATCGTATTGTAAATAGCCAATGGCTTATAAGAGGTCATATACCAGGATTATCTTCTCCATCAACAAATCATATCCACTACTTACCAACGAGGGCAAATTATATAATCATCGGAATAAAAAAATAATAAGCTGCCCAAGAAAACGGTAGCGTACCGATTGGAACAATTATTATTTGGGCTTCTAATATTATGCCTAGTGACGGTACCTGGCTAGAGTGTAACGGGCAATCTACGGTATCCTATCCAGAGTTAGCCTCTATTATAGGTGCAACTGTACCGGATTACCGGGGCGTTTTTTTACGTGGTCACGGTAGTACTTTAAGTACTCATTACGGCACAGTTACACATAGTTCAGGTAATCTAAATGAGTTGCAAGGCGATGCTATTCGTAATATATGGGGATCGGTTATATACGCTGGCACAAGTGCTTTATATAATGCTACAGGTGCCTTTTACGTCGCGGGTACTAATTGGGGTTATTATCATCAATCCGACGGAACAAATTATGGATACGCAAGTTTTGATTCTTCTCGCATTGTACCAACATCAAATGAAAATAGGCCAATTAATAAAGCTGTTAAATATCTTATCAAAGCTAAATAGAAACTGCCCAAGAAAACGGTAATGTACCACCAGGTACAATATTGCCTTGGTATGGTGATTTAGCTGATATTCCGGCAGGATTTCTTTATTGCGATGGTACTAACGGTACACCGGACTTGCGTGGCCGGACGCTAGTCGGAACTGGTCTATGGAATGATGCTTACGGTTCTACTATTTATTCCCTGGGTAGTTTTGGCGGTGAACGTGTGCACAAACTTACCATTGAAGAAATGCCGGCACATGATCATACAACATCATTAACAATAAATAGTGGTGATGGATATGTAGCTCGTGGCTTATATGCTGGCGGGAGAAATGACGGATCAGTTAATAGAGTATCCAATTTATCTGGAGGTGATCGGCCTCATAATAATATGCAGCCATATATGCCTGTCCACTGGATTATAAAGCTCTAAGGAATGGTAAGCTGCCCAAGGAAGTGGTAATAAAGTCGCTGTACTTACTGGTGTTATCAGTCATGGTCAAACCGTACCACTACCGGAAGGCTTTACAGAATCGGAATGTACATGGGTACTTATACCAAGAGAGTTTGGCATAACTCAAAAACCTATGGCTATGACAATCAATTCTATTTTAATGGCCGTAAAAGCTGTGGTTGAAGCAAAAGAAGGAACGACACCCACCGCTACTTACATAGTAATTGGAAAAAAAATAATTTAATCTGCCAAAGGAAACGGTTATTCAATCGTTTGGGGACAACGGATGGACCAAATTACCGTGGGTCTAATTATTCAATGGGGCGGGGGGCCAACCTCTGAATTTACTACTACCATTAAAATAGAATTGATTCCCATTTCCTAATAGGTTTTGAGTCAATGTCAAATTCTTGGTATGGCATTCGGAAAAATCATCAAGTGGACTTGATTATGGTTTATTCTGTATCCAAAACAAGTTTTTTTTCATCTGTAACATGGTTGGGGAGCTAATTTCTATTGGTTTGCAGTCGGATATTAAGTTAATTTTTTTGCAAGTCTTATAACCCGTATCTGCATGAAGATAAGTTGGATACACTTAACCCAAGATATTAAAATTACCATTTGCCACTATGTTACATATTTCCCGCGACAAAAATTTATATTGCCAGACGGAAGTAACTGGCGGCGGTTTCAATCCGGCATTTGAAATCATTTTTTCCGCCTAAAACGTACTCAGGATAACCACCATTGTCCCCAGATATAGCACTAGCGTCCGGCCACTGAACGTAATAACCGGGGAAGGGATTAATAAAAAAGTCAAGCGGAAGTTTAAAGATATCGTTCCAACGTTAATAATATTTGGCCATTTCTAAATTACCGTTTTCTTGGGCAGTTAACGGTTTCAAATACGTTAATTTGAACAGTGGGACTGTACCACTTGGCTTATAAACCTTTACAGTGATATCACGTTTTTTAGTATTTTCATCTATTTCTACTTCATCACCGATGGAAACTTCAGTTTCAAAACCGGTATCAGCATAAGCAGTTCTACTTTCAGCTGCTAAATCCAATTTATCATAATCAATTGCTTTAGCCAGTTCCATTTTAGACTGAGCAACATATAAAACCTGGGCGTCAGTTTTTGCAGCTGCAGTACCGACATGTACAGCACTAAGATATTTTATACCGCCAGCTACAAGGCCAACCATTAGAGAAGAAGCTAAAAGTAAGCCTACAACTATGCCACTTATACCTTTTGACTTATGCCTGAAAAAATTCATAGTCCCTCCTTTTTGGTTTTTGTAGGTGAGTAATTTATTACTCACCTACAATATCATCCAAAATTAGAATGGCCTCACAATTGGAGTTTTACCATTTCCTGTACTTGTAACATTTCGATCTGCACCTGTTCGCGTATATTGATACGGAGCATCCCAGTAATCAGTAATTGTTGTTGGATCAGTAGTCCATCCCGGTACTTTAACATAAGGGTCCCTCGCTTCACCATCAATAGATTGCTCTGCGGTTAAACCAACCGTCAAATCGCCAAGAGTGGCCGGAGGTTCCCCACTTTTACTTTCTACTGCATATTGTGCGCATGCACTAGCAAGCTGGTAAGTTTGGTAATGTGTCAGCCCTCTTTTTACAAGGTCAATTACCTTGGGACCGGTATAAATTCCAGCACCAAAAACTAAAATAATTACCATAACATAAATAATAGTTTCTGTAGAGAAAATACCCCCAAAACTCTTTTGATTGCGTAATTTTTTAATCATTTTTAAATCCTCCCTTTTATTTATTCTGAAATAATTCCTACATCATCGCCGGAGAAATTTGCATTTGGCAAACTTGAACCACTTCCACCAGAATTATTCTGCTTATCTCTGCCAATAGACCATACTGCAAATCCCTTTTCAGTCCGTGCATAGCAATAAGCACTTATCCCACCCGTACCATTCACTCCAGTATTAGTATTTCCCCAAGGATCTCTCTCCGGCAGTGAAGTCAATTCTGGTTCGTAACCTCCTACACTTACCAGTAAAGCTTGCTGATTTACTGGATATTCGTTTGTTCTTGACTTATACCGCGATATTGCACCAGATATCCTAGATATATCAGCCATCGCCTCACCCTTTTTCCCAAAATCATACAACTTATTAACGGGAAGCGTTGGTAGAGAAGATACTAATATTAGGAAGGCAACTGCAAGAATAATATGCAACCCGACTGCTCCCTTGCTTTTTTGCACTATCATGTTTGGCTCTCCTTATCTAACCTATTTGCTCAGTCAGCCCCATTAGCGAAATTAGTAACGCAGCTAGAATCAAAAGAGCAAATGACACACAAATGACAATACCTAAAATCATAATATTATCGGTATAATCATTTGCAGCTTCTGTTCTCGCATCGTCATAATCATCGGCCGCAAGCAATAGTAATTCTGGTAAATCGGATCTGCCGGTAGTCTCGCAAGTCTTGATAAATTTAACAATTTTTGAACTGATCATTTTATTAGTATTGGCATTCTTAAGTGCTTCAGCGATTTGTTCACCTTGGCTTATTTGATAATCAACATATTCAAGCATTTCGTTGACTGCCTTATTTTTAATAACTGCAGATGTTAACATTATCGCATTTGTTGGCGTTTCTCCCATTTTGATAAATATTGCCATTAATTTTGAAAAAAGATATTGAGTGTTACTCCAATAATACTTCCGATATAATGGCAGCTTAAATTTTAAACGGCCAACAAAAACCGGAAATTTCTTTTCGATAAGCTTTACAGCCTGTGGCAAAAACAAAAAGGGAATAATCAATATATAGATATGTTCCATGCCGTATTGAACAGTTTCCATAAGCTGAAGCATTGAAGGTGATATTTTAGCGTTTAACCCCCTATACAATTCAAACAAATTAGGGATAGCAAAGTAAACAAAGATACAGAGTGTTAAGAGAACGATTGACATCATGAAGTAAAAATTCCTCATGGCTCTGTTTATCTTGCGATAAATCTTTTCATTATTTTTGAGATATTTCATGATTTCCACAAGTTGTTCTGACATACTGTCGGTATCCTCACCGGCTCTTAGAGTCTCAATGACAAATTCCGGGAATATATCATGATAACTAAACGCATCGGCAAGAGTTACCCCATTTTCTAAGTCAGTAATAATCACAAGGAGCGCATCACGGAGCCGTTCATTTTCAACATCATCAATTAACATTTCAATAGCGGTTTGCCAGTTAACATCGTTTTTATACGATGATGTTACTTCTCTGAAAAAGTCAGTAAGTTCACCATAGGACGGCTTGGGGCGTGAAATATTCTCAAAAAAGGCTCTTACGTTATAACTAGAATTTAGCAATAATTCGCTAATCGCAGACATTCCTTATCCCGCCTTTGTCTGTTCTCTTATGGCACGAAGTTCTTCATTGTCATCCTCATTACGATCTAATTCCTTTACCAAGTTTTCCAATGAAATTTCGCCTTCGGCAACCATATCAATGCCTTTTTCCCACATAGATACAAAACCTTTTTCTTGCTTTAGATATTCCATCATTTCAACAATGCCTCGTTCTCCGGCCATATAATCTCTTAGCTCATTATCAAAAAATAGAAATTCAGCCAACGCCTTTCTACCGTACTCAGAACATCTAGGGCAGCCCTTACTTCTTTTAGGCGTACCATTAAAAACTTTTTCTTTTTCTTTGCTAGTCAGATGTATTAATGCAGCCTCAGTTGGTTCATATGCCTCACTGCAATGAGGACAATTGACCTTTATAAGTCGTTGAGCAACAATACAAAGCATTTCAGACAAGATAATTTTACGATCTATACCCATAGTGAAAAGTCGAGGTATAGCCATAATGCTATCGCGGGCATGCAATGTAGTTAAGACCAGATGTCCTGTTTTAGAGCCTTCAAGTACAGCCTCTGCTTCTTTGGCCGAACGAATTTCCCCAATAAGTAAGATATTTAAATCATTTCGTAATGTAGCCTTAATTGCTTTAAGATAAGTCCAACTTTTCGATTCATCCTCATGTTCACGAATCGGAATTTGTACAATACCCTCAACCCTGTATTCGGGTGGATCTTCAATTGCAAAGATTTTATTCTCTTTGATACCGCAAGCTTCCAATGTCGCGTACATCCCGGTTGTTTTTCCACCACCAGTAGGAGCTACATACAATATAAGACCGCTTTTTCTTTTATAGCGTTTTCTATAACGAATTAAGTCAGATAATTCATAACCCAAATCTTCGAGAGATAACACAATCTTTGCCGGGTCAAGTATCCGAATTGTTATTTTTTCCTGTCTGATTGAAGGAATAGTGGCTACACGGCAATCATAATATTTACCCTTATTGTCGTGGTCCTCAATAAAAAATTGTCCCTTCTGCTCCATATGTTTAAGTGTAATATTTAAGCCAGGCTTACACATATTCTTGATAATATTGATAACACTACCTTTTTCTTGCTTTGATATGTAATATCTATCAGATACATCAATTATGTCACCATTGATGCGAAACTCAACTTTACTAGTGTTATCCCATGGATCAATGTGGATATCGGAGGCACCAGTTCTAATTGCCTCCTGGATGAGAGCATTAACTTTATGAACGGTTGGCGAACCGGTATCCTCAAGGGCTTTGCTAGCATTTATATCCTCTCGCTCAATCTCAGCCATACCTTTGACAGTTAGGCTGGTACCAGCATATTTTATTTGCAAATCAAGATAATAGTAAGCTGCTTTTTCTAAAACATCCCGCTTGACTTCTTTAAGAATAATTGGCAGGCCAAGTAAATTTTCTAAAATCGGAATGCACTTTAAATTTTCTGTATACTTTGAAGTTGCTAAAATTAATGTGCTATGTAAATCATGCCGTCTTTGATAAATCATTACCGGAAACACATGAAAGTCATTAACAATTGATTTATCTACTAAATCGATAATATCTTGCGGAATATCTATTTTAGTCAAATCACTCAGATCCGGTATTTCAATAAACTTGTTATCCATATTTATCCTCCTCTTAGATTTCAACAGATGATATTTGAGCATCAACATCATTTACTGGCAATTCTGTTGACAATGATTGCTCTGTTACGGTAGGAGCTTTTTCCTGCGATTCTTTGTTCTTTTTAATTATTTTTCCGTTTTTATCCAAGACATAGGGAGTTACAAAAAACATAACCTCACTTTCTGATTTATTTTTGTCCTTGCTTCTAAAAAGAGCACCTAATATCGGCAGATCCTTTAGAATAGGTATACCAGATAAGGATTTAATATCTTCCGTCTTTATTAAACCGCCAATAACGATTGTTTCGCCGCTATCTACTCGAACAGTAGTTTCAGCTTTCCTGGTGCCAATTTGTGGAGCTTTAGAACCGCCATTATACTCCACCCATTTTGTAATACTTGATATTTCTGGTTTAAGATCCACTGTAACAAAATGAGCACCATCATCATCGATATTAATTCTTGGTGTAGCTTTAAAATTTACGCCAACCGGCTTAAACTCAACCGAAGAACTTCTGGAGCCATCGGAAAAAGAATCAGTTTTAATTACCGGTACTTCTTCACCAATTAGAATTTCAGCTGTTTTACCATTTTCAGTAATAGTAAACGGCTTTGCAATTATTTTCCCACGTGAAATAATAGATTCGGCATTCAGAGTTGTTGCGTATGATATATTTTTATTTTCAGATGTATTGCTATAGTTACCCCAAACATGGTTAAAACCTAATTTTTCAGAATCAGATTTTGATATTTCAACCATCTGAGTCATAATTAATACCCGCTGTGTAGGTATATCTAATTCACTAATTGTCTTTTGTGCTTTTTTAATTTGCCAAGGTGTACCGTCTACCGTTACCGTTGAGTATTCAGGGTGTATTGTTATATTGGCTTCAGGCATATATGCTTGCAACGCAGTTTTAACCAAGCTTAAATTCGCATAACGAACATTAATTGTTTTGGAAAGAGAATTAATTTTAGCTGGACTTACGATTAGATAACCATCTTCAATTTTCCAGTTAAAGTCATACGACTGAGAAATTTTATCCATAATTTCTTCTAATGACGTATCAGGAATAGTCATATTAATCTTTCCTTGGATTTCATCGGGTACAATAGCATAAAGCCCTGCGTTCTTGGCAAGCGTATGGATTGTCTTGGGAAGATCAGCACCTTTGTATTCGGCAGCATGTACAGGTGCGGTGATGATCATTAAACATATTGCACATACATAAATTAATAGTTTTTTCATGCTTCTACCTCCATCTACTGTATAATAGCCGGTATTTTAGGGCGAATAGGCGATAGTCCAAACTTTTGGGCTGTACTCTGTCCATTAACGGATACGAAATTACCATTAAGTGTTACTCCTTGTTTGCTAATGTCAGAAATAAATCCCCATTTCGAATCGCTATTTTCGTCAACAATCAATTGCTCTGATCCATTGCTTAAAATAGCTTGTCCCTTACCATTTGCAGCGGGTATTAAACCTACAATCTGGATATTTGCAGTTAATGCTTGTCCCTGATCCGTCATCGAACCTTCTGGAAAATTGAATGGAATTTTCGTAGTAATCTTTGGTAGAGAGCCTTGTAATATATCCAGATTTACGCTAGTTGACGCTTCCGGCAAATTTGAAAAAGGAGAAGGGAATTCATTAACAACAATATCCTCATGATTTACCGGTGCAGCGCGAACCTCTTTTTGAGTAGCTACCTGTTTACTTACTGTATTTACCGGCTTATTATGTACAGGAGGTTTTTCATTAAATAAACTGGCATAATAATAAACAAGAATCACACTACCAGCTATCACCATACCAATAAGCAGTCGGCGCTCTTTTGCTTTCATAGCGGATATACCCTCCTATTCTGTAAAAACTTTATACTTTAAGGTTGTTACGACTGATGTACTTCTTGAAATTGTATCCATTTTGAATGCAGTAACATTTAAAAAGACATCACCATTCTGAAGATAACGTATAAATCGCATCGAGTCGGCCCATGAACCAGTAAACTTAATTTCATATTCAGCGCCAGGAGCTGGACCAGCTTCGCCAGCCGAAGCTTTCGATTTCGTATTATTATTAACAGTATGTATGGTATCTAAGTTCAAATTTTCGGATCGCATTTTTTCAATTAACTTACTTTGAATTTGATCCAGTTCAGTTTTATCCACTGGTATTCGATTTTGAGCTAATTTTTTCATATATACCTGATTGTTTGTTTCAGCAGCAAGCAAGTATTGGTTAATTTGCTGTATTTCTTTCTCAACTCTATCTACAGCAATCTTAGCAGTATAGACCTCCACATAACCGAATACAGTTAATGGAAAAATAAGCGCAAACATTATTAAAAGCTTTTTGATTAAAGCAAGTCTTTTTGACTTATCCTTTTTTGATTGCTCCAATTGAGTTTTTAAGTCCACGATATACCTCCTTACTGCACATTAGCCCTGATTGATGCTTCCTTAATATTGAAAGAACTATTATTTTTAACAGATGTAACCTTTTCAACCTGCCCCTGCTGGAAAGAACCATGTAAATTAATTTTGTTCGTAAATTCATAAAAAATTTTAGGATTTTTACTAAAGCATTCAATATTGACTTTATTATCATTAATGATCAACGAAGTGAATTTTATATCTTCCGGCTTTACAATCAGAAGCTGATCAATTGTATCCGTAATATCTTTTTTCTCTTTTTCAGCTTTGGCGATTTTCTGTACTTTAATATGAATTTCCGCTTGTTTAGTTATCGCTTCCTGATACTGAGTCTTAAGAGCAACCGGGGTTTCTTTTGGATACATGGCATAATAGCTGTAAAAACCAATTTCAATTGCTAGGAAAATTACTAACATAGCAGTAATAGCTAAGAGTATATAAAAAATTTTGTCCCGGTTCCTTTCATACTCGATTTGTTTTATTGCATCACTTCCTAACAGATTTACTGCTGCGTAACGCTTCACGTTTACTCCTCCTTTCGTAAATTGTTGAAAGCAATAGCCCGATAGGAGCAGCATTAGCCGTTAAATCCGCCGGACCATAACTTTGAGATATAACATAGTCAGACATTGGCATTATTTTAAAACGGTCCACCAACTCAGATTCGTCTATAGTTTGCATAAACGTTTTGTGAAAACCTTGCAATTGTAAGATATTACATGCATTGTAGTTCACTTGCCCAAAGGTGTCCGCAGCAATTTGATCAAATTGTTCTACAGCCTCACTAAGACCCTTCTGTTGATTTTCTTCATCTAAATATCTTTTGATAATCGTAAAAATTCCAATTTTAGGGTGAGAACCTGATAATGTAAAAGTAGTCTGAGCCACATTGTTTTCAATATAGCAATAAGTATCGTTGAAACCTTCGAAACGAAAGGCAGAAATAGCTTCATTTTCAATTGACAATATTTTTAAATCGGCACCGGCTGCAGCGTTACTTAGTAATTCAATATATTTCTTTTTGACGGCAACACCTGTAAGCCATACATTTTTATGCGTTTTTACTATTTTGCCTTTATCAATTATAAAAGCTTTCGAGTCCTTTAAACCCAGGCTATTCATTACCATTCTGTCAATTTCTTGTTTTAAATAATTATTGTTAGGTACATTTTCAAAATACTTGCAATTCATGATAGTAAGGTCCGTCGGAATTGTAATATGTATATAATTTTCCTTAACTTGACTTGCTATTTTCTCAAACAAATTCTGAATTGGCGTAATTTTATCTGAAAGTAAATATTGTACAACAGGTTCAAAATTTACAATTTTTTTAACCTCAAGTCGGCCTTTACTCTCTTTGCCAATCACAACTTGCGTACAATCATGTTTTAGCGTTATCGCAATGTCCATTCAATCACCCCTAAAAATAATCATAGGATCTACATATTGACCGTTTTCCCAAAGCTCAAGGTGCAGATGTGGGCCGGTGGAATATCCTGTACTACCTACAGCCGCTATCACTTGTCCTTCTTCAACATATTGACCTGCAGAAACGTATAGCTCACTACAATGAGCGTATAATGTATAACGGTTGTTTCCATGATCAATTAAGACTATATTTCCATATCCTCCATATTCACCATAAAACACGATCTGACCAGACCACATTGCCGGAATAGGAGCACCATAATCGGCAGCTAAATCAATTCCACTGTGAAAACTTTTTTTGCCATTAATCGGATGCTCACGCCAGCCAAATTCCGATGTAAGAGTAAAGGCATTACATACCGTAACGAATCCAAATATGAACAGGATACAAAAGACAATTATTCGCTTCATATGTTTTACACTTTCCGCTTCCGCTAATAGCTGTTTGATGGGGCGCCGGGGAAAATCATCAAATCATTACAAAACAATTTGAAGCCCCATGATCAGATATTCTTTAAAATTTTTAATGCGAGGAAAAAAACTCAAACTACTTGTTGACAATTACAAAGAGAAAAATTATTTCCCTTTGTCTAAAATAATGCGAGTGCATTACATTTAAAAAGGTAAGATACTTCTACGGAAGATATGCTACCTTTGCAGATATCCGGACTTATCTTTAAAGGTTAGCCAATTTTGATAAAGGTTGATATATATATCTTTGGCCGACACAGCTGCCGCGGTTATTTTATGATAAATATGATTTAAGCAGCGTTATTATTTTCAACATACTTAGCTTTTCGTTTTATTTTTACAACGTCTCTGCCAACACGCAATTCCGCTTGATTAAATAATCTATCTACCATATAATAGCCATTTCTGACTCTGTAGTTTACAATAGCAACCTTACCACGCGAATCTTTAACCACAAGAATGGGCGCTTCACTTGTTGCCATCGAAGCAGGCATTTTTATAAAAGTCTGAGCACCATCATCAAAGACGGTAGTAGGATTCCAATCATATTTTCGGCCGCTGATTTTATAATCGAAATTGAGTTTTTCCGGTGCCATTACTTTTGTCGGGATACTATTTGCAGCCAATTGTTGTTGCCTTTGTTCGGCCCGAAAGAATGTTGCTTGTTGTTCTGCTGGATATGTCCAAGTTACAATGGGATTATGCCAGCTGGTAGCGACTACATGTAATTGATAGCTGTGCTTATCAGTAAGGATAATAATGTTAGTTTCCGCACCTGGTTGATTAGGCTTGATATAGACATGCCAAGTTTTATTAATTCCACTTCCAGACTGCGCATAGGACACTTGCCATCTTAGAGTATCTCCACCAGATATGTGCTGGATTTCTTCTCCCGGCTGCAGCTGAATATCTGTTAAAAAGTCAATTCTGGTGTAAATTTTATATAGAGCTGCCGGCGAATAGAGAAAGGTTACATCGGCTTCACGACTTATTGCTTCTTTTGCATCTTGCGTATTATCGGCAATATATTGATGAATTGTTTTTTTTGCATAATCCGGATCATCCAAAGAAATAACTTTGGATCTCGGACGCAAATCTTCAATAGCCTCAAGAAAAGCTTGCTGCTGCTCTTGCTGTCGGAGAATTTCTAACTGTTTTTGCTCCGTATCTTGCTTTTTAAAGTTATCAATTAAGGTTAAAAAATGCTCTTGTTGTTGTTTTTGCTGTTCTACATTCTGCTTTTTTAAATCCTCGATAATAGTAAGCCATTTCTGATTTTCTTCATCTTTTTGCTTTTTCTGTAAGGCACTCATTTCAGCAATAATTTGCTGACGCAATTTTTCCTTTAAAGCCTCTTCGTCTGCTTTCTTTTTTGCAAGTATTTCCTGCTCTTTTTGTTTAGCCTCTATTGAAGCTAAAAGAGCATCATCCTGCTGCCGCCTTTGTCTAATTTGCTCTTTGATTGCATCTAATTCGGAAGGTTGAGACAGATTTACAATTTTAACAGGATTATTTGTCTGGACTGCAGTATCGCTAACGGGCTGAGTGTGAGTGTCTTCTATAACTTGCATAGACTTCCACATAAGCATAGGCTGAATATCATTTTCTGCTTCTGCATGTACCTTGGCAGGAGTAAATAATACAGTAATAAAAAAGACTAAAGTCAATAATATAAACCTCTTTTTAGCATAAGAAACCCAGTACATAGTAAGTCCTCCTTATTTGGGTTTAATCATATTTCTGATGGTTTGCCCCGAGATTTTAGCACCAGACATACCTTTAGAAGCCATTCCTCTAACTGCTCCATATCCTCTATGTCCCAGATAAGCAGCTCCCATTGCTGTTCCTGTAGCTGTAGAAGCACTTAAGCTTGGTCGCCCATTCATCATACTGCCTAGAAAGTTTGGTCCGACCCAACTTAATAATGCAACCCCTCCAGCTCCAGACAATAAGCGCAGGCAATCTAATTGTGTCGGTGGACTACCTGGTATTGACCAACCTTCTATCAGCGGGATAGAGACTGACATAATAGCAGCTAAAAGCATAATTTTAGAACCAATACCAATAACTGAGCCTATAGCACCTTCGGCCATAAAAGCAGTTTTACTAAATACGCCAAAAGGTAGATAAATAGGTATTAACATCATGACTAAATGACATTCAAGCAAAGCTAGGAATACTTGAAACGCTATTATATAAAAAGCCAAGCATATTAAGAGGGAAACTGACCAGTAAAAAAGATTTGGAAATAACTTAGCAACAGTCAATTCACCGGTAGTTGCTGCCCAAATCAAATTTATCAAGCTTGATCCGTCACCTGCAGTTTGGGCATCCACAAAAGCATAAACTTTATCCATAAGATGGAAACCAATTTCGCATATATAACTTGGATTAAAAATGTCTGAGCTACCACCGCCACCAGCAGAGCCAGCCTGTGTGCCAACATAGATAAACCCTTCAATGATCTCACCTTTAAGCCAAATATAATTTTTCAAGAAAAATAAATATGTACCATATTTTAAACATTCCCGAATTAGGAGTGAAATGTGATCTTCATCTTTCAAGTTCAATCCGTGACTAATTATCAAATCAATAATGAGTAAAAATCCTAGCAGACCAGTTCCCATCGTAACTACAACTGCCGTTCCTGCGTCAAAGCTATTAACAAAAGACTTTAAAAGACTCGTAAGTAAACCTTCCAAATTATCACCTCATTTTCAGAAGCACATACTAAATATTGATAATAAAAAAATATAAGCAGACACTTCAACATATCGATCATATTTTTTATCGCGCATTTTACAAAACAACAAGGCAGCTAATGGTAAAAAAACAAATAGTATAGAGGTAATAATTAAATTGTTTTCAAGAGAAATAAACGATGTTATGAAAACAACCAAAATAATTGTCATAATACCTGAAAGATAAGGTTTAAATTTAATCTTTTCACCGTTCTTTCTTTTAAAAAGAACGGTGAAATAGACAATTGCAAGTATGGTAAGATAAACATGTGGCCAGGACACTATTCAATGTCCTCCTCATAAGAAGCGGAGGAATTATTGGAACCATATTTGTAACCCTGGCCTTTGACAGCCTCCGGATTAGGTTTGCCATGAGAATTTAAGGCAAAAGACATAACTCTTTGGTCATCTTGATTTTTTTGTTTAAGATAAAGCAACTGGGCTTGGTTACTGGTAGACAGCATCTGTTGAAGTCTAGCCATTTGTTGCGCCTGTAACAGCAAAATCATATTCGCGGCCTGCTGAACCTGCAGCGAGCCTTGCGCACTTTGCGTAGCGCTAAGAAGCTGATTCATTGTATCTTGATCATTGCTTATCTCTGAAACAAAGCCTTGTGCCATCAAAGCCCGTTTCTGAGCTTCATTTGTTGCATCTAAAACCTTTTGAATATCATCGATATAATCTTGCCCGGTAACTCCGGACCACTCTTTATAATCTGTAAAAATGCTATCCCATTGAGATTGCATTTCCATATAATCATTCAATAGACCAGCAATCCCCTGCTGAGTCTGTTGAATATCTAATAATTGCTGCTCTAAAGCAGTTTTATTAGATGGATCAAGAGTCATAAGTTGCCTTCGGTTATACTCTAATTGCTGCTCCCATTTATTTAATTCGGTATCAAGTCTTGAAACAACAGTATTATCGATAACTGCCATAGCAGCTTCCGATACAGGGCAATTGATTAATGATAGAACCAGAGCACCAATAACGAACTTTTTCTTAAGCATATGAATAGACCTTCCTTTCGTTATTCTTTATCCAATTTGCAGCATCTGGGAACCCTTTGTGCCGTAGCCATATATCATTAAAAGCTTTCTTCCCATGTTGAGCCAAAATTTCTCTAATAACTCTCTGATCTTCTGTCGAACTTGCACCACAATAGGCTGCTGCAAAGGGCCGTAATGCCAATTGGAACATGCGCGAATTTTTATCAGATTTATAAAAATAGTCGCGTTTCCCTTTGGCTTTAGCAATGTTTAGGATTTCACGCTTATTCAATCCCAGACTTTCATAACAAGCAAATTCAGCAGGATCAAGGGCGTTTGGATTAGGTAAAAATATTTTTGATAAGCAATTGCTTGTGATCGCTGGTGCGATTGAACAAGTTTTTACGTCAGTAACAGCTTGCGTGAAAAAATGGATACTGCCATTTTTTTTCCGAAATGTTCTAAGCCAGTCTTCAATCGTATTGGCAAAAAGCTGATAAGCTAAAAACGTCCATACTTCATCCAGGTAAATGAATGTGGGAGGACCGGTAAGCCGTTCCTCAATTTTATAAAATAGATACCGTAAAGCCGGAGCAGTTGGAGTTTGTAATTTCATCAGTTGACCCATTTCAAACGTTTGCCAACGGGAATACTTCAACATATCTTTATCTGAGTTGAACATTCGTGCAAATGGTCCATTATCGATATAAGGAGCCAAGGCTTTACTAATTTCAGGTGCATGGGGTTGCGCAAATCTGGCTAAACCAGAGAGCCGTCTTTCACTGACCGGATGTTCGGCTAGATATTCCAAGCCTTTATTAAGAACTTCCTTAATGTGCGGATCATCCTTAATTCCTTCGCTTCGTAAAATATCTAGCGTCCATTCATACGCCCAGGTGCGAGAATTTTTCTTATGAATATCAACAAGCGGTTGGAAAGCTAACGCATCGGGCGATTCATCGCCTAAATCATAAAAGTCACCGCCAACACCGGCAGTGATAGCCCGGCTGCTGCCATACTTATCAAAAATATAAACTTGCGCATCTGGATATCTTAATGACTGTACCGCCATAAGTGATAATAAAACGGATTTGCCCATACCGGTAGGGCCAATCGTCATACTATGGCCTACATCACCAATAAAAGGATCAAAGCGGAAATGAGTAAAGCCATTACTCTCGCAATGCATTAAAACCGGCGCTTTAAAATATTCATTTCTTTCCGGTCCGGACCACATTGCCGATAAGGGAAAACAATGAGCTAAGTTTAAAGAACTTAGTAAGGGCCGTCTGACATTAGCTCTACAAAAACCCGGCAAACTGCTAAACCAAGCGTCAACAGCGTTTGTAGTCTCAAGAATAGTACAAAAACCAAGACCATTTATCACTTGTTCAACTTCCAGGACTTTGTTTTCTAACTCGTCCTTATCATAATCCCAAACGGTTACAGTAATAGTGCAATACCCATAACTTACGGTATCTTCGGCAACATCTTGCATTGCACCGTCAGCATCTTCAGCTTTATTAATAGCATCATTATCGACCAGAGCACTTTCCTCACCAGACAACGAACTAATCGCATACTGCATGGCACTAATACGCTTCGAGAACCATTTCCGACGATAAGTGCTAATTTCTTTAACGGCGTCTACCTTGTCAAGTGGTATAAATCTTGTTACCCATCGGTATTCAATATTCAAGCGGTTAAGCTTATCAAGTATACCGGGGACACTTTCTCCAGGAAAACCCAAAATGGTTAGCGTGCGTAAATGTTGACCATTTAGGACAGGTTTATAACCACTCAACAGCCATGAGTCTCCTAATATACCATCAAGATACATTGGGATTTTGGGCATTTGCACCGGATGATTTTTTAGTGACACGCAGCTGTGCAAATAAGTTAACGTTTCTTCATGATCAAGTGGACGTGCCTCCGGCATAACGTCCTTGAATAATTTCACAATGCGTTCAACTTCAACATCAAAGGTTTTTCGGTGTTTTTCATAAGCAATCATTTCTTTCCGTTCATCACGCTTTGTAAACCATTCTTCAATGCGGTTGATCCGATCACTTGGTGGTAAATAGACTAACGTAAAATAGTAACGACTTTCATAATGGTTGCCTGCCTGAAAGAAGTCTTTTCGTTCAGCGTCAATCAAAAAACTTACCGGATCAGGAAAAGAGGACTCTAAGTAGTTTTCGCTTGGCATTCGTCTAGCTTCTACAAAAAAAGCCCACCCTCCGCTTAATCGTTTTAAAACATTATTGACCTCTTCTGCAGTGTTAATCAATTCGTATTCAGTAGCACTGTCTAAGTCTGGACCGCGAAAAACAAATGATTTTTGGAAACTGCCATCTTTGTTAAGAATGGTTGCAGATTTTTTATCAATCATAGCCATCCATGGTAGGAAATGCGCCAATCTGGTTGGTTTTTTAACATATTCACGTATGTCAAGCTTTCCGTATACCATCAAAGCCATGAAAGCAAAAAACATAACAAAAACAGCAAGTAAATATATTTGGGAAATATATCCTGTCACTTATAAACCTCCTTTGAGGCTATGAAGAATAGTATTCTTTTTGCTTAAAATGCCTTCTAAAGCATTCGAAAAACTGCGGATCTTTTTTAGTACGCACATAAGCCACATAATGAATCAATAAGTTAATAACCACCAGATAAACGGCTCTTAAACCGAGTGCAAAGACTGCTGCCAGAGTTACATTGAGTATTGCAATCTCACGCGGTACACCGGCATAGAGAATTTGTTCTGTCAGAGATTTTCGAATCGGTATTGAAAAACCTTGTGGCTTTTCCATATTGCTGCTCCTTTCTACACAATGGATGATGTAATATAGTTTTTGCCGTCAAAACCGTGAACCTTGATAATTTCAGGAATCCTCCGGCCTCCTTTATACTCTTCTATATAAATGATTGTTTTGACAGTACTTGCAATAGCATATTGCTGGGGAGATACACTTGCCCTGCTGATAAGACGTTCCAAGCGGGTTAATGCTTCCAGTGCCGGTGCTTGAGAGTGAATTGTACATAAACCGCCACTATGACCGGTACCCCAGGCATCAATCAAGGTCAGTGCCTCAATGCCTCTGACTTCACCTAAGACAATTCGTTTAGGGTAGTAACGCAGCATTTTTTTTAGCAACATATCATAGCTATTAAAATCATTAGCCCTAAATTCGAACTTGTTTTCTGCATTACATTGCAATTCATTCGTATCTTGGATAATCCCGATTCGATCACCAGTTTTTGCGATTTCCGCTAAGATGGCATTTCCAAAAGTGGTTTTACCGGAACCGGTATCACCGGCAATTAAAAAATTGTCTTTCTCATAAACCCCTCTAATAATCTCCTGCTTTTGTTTAGGCGAAAGTATATTCATCGCAATATAATCGTCAAGAGTAAAAACAAACCGGGAATGTTTGCGAATAGCAAAAGTCGGATTGTCAGTAGCATCCCCCATCGTACCTTCGAATCGGTGTTTATATCCTGGAATTTCAGCCGTAACACCCGCATTTTCTCTAGTAATTACAGAGTTAACAGAGCTTGCTACCAACGTGATAATTCGTTCTGCTGTCACCGGCTGAATGGTAAATCCCGCATATTCCCAATCCATACCTAACCTTTTGATCCACAAACGACTGTCGTTATTCAAAACAATGTCAGTCGTTTTCTCATCATCAAAGAGTAATTTAACTTCAGGACCAATTGCGCTTAAAAAGAGTTGTAACGTTTCGTCAGTTTTGTTTACTTGCATATAGTTCTCCTCTAATCACAATAAGGCTTAAGAATAAAATCTTTATTGACAATGATACTGAATTTTTCACCTGGATCAATGGTAATGGTGGGTTGCATATCCAGAGCTTTTTGCATTAGACGATCACCGGCATTTGCTATTCCGGCAGCTGCATTACCAATAGCAACGTCCCCAAAGGATATTACATTTGTGTTATATCGTTTTGTGACAGCGCCAAGTATTGAAGTTACCAGTACCGCGGTGGTGATTCTACCTTCATGATTGTCGGTATGTCCGGATAAACCGCTATAACCTGCTTGATCATACCCTCCCATTCCTTCTAAATTTAGCGAATCTCCATTAGGAAGTGTTAATCGATCCCAAACTATGAGTATACGATTCTCTCCATACGCGACCTTACTATCATAGCGACCGATAATTTTAGTACCCTGTGGAATAAGAAGATATTGTCCACTTATGCTGTCAAAAACGTTTTCACGCACTTGTCCGATTATTTCTCCTGGTAGATCCGACTTAATGCCGCTTACCATGATCCCAGAGATAATAGTGCCCGCCTTAATCTCAAAGTTTGAAATCATTGGCTGCATGCGCTGTATAGAGTAAAAACTTCCATCAACTTGACTATTAAAAAAAGCTCTTTTTTCATCCTGGGCATTTTGACTATACTGTGAAGCTGCAGCTGACGAAGTTGCAACAGGTGATGAAACAGAATCTGCACCACCAGTAAGCATCGACTGCCTCAAATCACCAGTTTCGGGCCGTTTAAAATTAAAACTAATAGGACTTTTATTTTCTCTTGCTGCCGGCGCGGTTCCAGGTCTGTTTGGTACTTCAATCGTCTTTCTTGATGCATTCCCCGATGAAAACGCATTTTGATTAGGGATAGGCTTTATTTCAACCACATCTTTTTCTTGTGTTGGCTGTTGCTGTTGCCGGGAATTATATGACTTTGGCTTCTCATTCAGTTCATCTGGAATTCGCGCTCCTGTTCTTACCGTTTGGCTCGAGGAAGTGTTTAAACTATTCTTCTTAGTGGGAGTAGTTGCAAAGCTTAAGCCAATAACAATAAAAATAGTTAACAGAATTACAACTAAAATCCCAACCTTACGATTAAACCTAACTCCCTTTGGCGGCGGCGCTTCAGTCTGCAGCTCTTTATGATTTTCCGCCTGGTCAGCCTTGATAACAGATGGTGGCGACGTAGCATTGTCTTTAGGTTTAGGTTTAGGTTTAGGCTTAGGTAAGGGTTTAGATTTAGGAATATCTTCTGCAAGTTCATTACCATTTGCCTCATGATTAATAGCAACGTTTGCCGATTCTTCCTTCTCTGTTTCAGCAGCTTCAACAACTGGATTTGAGGCTGATCCTGGTTTGTTAATTTTTTCAAGAAACTCCAACGACATGCTAACACCCCTTACTGCTCACGCCGCCAACTAAAATCCTTAATAGAAATTCCATAAGGATTTCCTTTGACTTCTGATAACGTCTTGCCTGGTATAATATCAACAGTAAATAATGCTGTCATATTATAGGAATCTTTAAGTCGACCATCTATTCCAAAAACTTGCTCTCTCCAGCGTACTTGATAAGTATTTTCAGTAACAGGCGCAACTACTTTGATATTAACTGAGCATAATTCTTTTCCCCATCGGTCAAAAGTTTTATCATTTGTGGTATAAACATCCATGCGGTTAGCGGCACTATCCTGAAGATATGTATAAACTTTCTCCCATTTCTTCCTGTTCTCTACATCATCCCGAGTAATACTGCGAGTCTTGTCTACAAACTCTTCCAAGAAATGCTCAATTTGCCGCTGAGTAGGTGTGCGATTTTTTTCAATATCCATAAGCTCAACCCTACCGGAACTATCTTTCTCAAAAAAAACAGGAACAACTTTAATTTTTGTAGTTTCATATGCGAAAGCGCCTGTTACTACTAAATTTAGAAAAAACAGACCGAATGCCATTAAGCGCCAGTTAAATGCAGCCTTTCTGAAAGTTCCCATAACACCAAAATACATAGATTCCGCTTGTTCAAAAGGATTAAGCGGAAGCTTATCCGGTGAGTAGCCATCATGGTTAGGTGGTGCTAAATGTTCTTTTGTACTCCCCATGTGTAGGCCCCCTCATTCTATACTTCGAATATATCCAAAAAGGATACGGCAAGTAGAATTAATGCACCACCCATTACTACACCCATAAGATATCGAATCCAGCTTCCACCTTCGCTAAACGCAATGGCGCAACCAGCACTTACAATTGCAAGTATTAATAATCCTCTTGCTATGGGACCAGATAGACTATTTACAACCATTTGAAAGGGTTTTTCCCATGGTACTGCAGCTGCATGACAAACAGCAGGAAAAAGTAAAACAGTAAGTGCAATAAGGCAACCAGTAAGTAAGTCACGGCGTCTAAAACCTGTGATTTGACTAATAATAGCTATAATTTGCATAATTAACTCCTTTCTTCTATGGTTTCCGGCTCATACAGATAGGAAATAGGAACCTTAAACTCTTTTGCAATTCGCTCAAGCGTTGAATATGATCCATTACTTTTGTTAGTTTCAATTTTTCCTATTGTCGTGGGTGATCGGCAAATTTTTACTCCAAGTTCTTGTTGCGTTAAATTGTTATCGAGTCTCAATTTTCTTATTTTGCGACCAAGAATGTTTTCAATATCGCGACTATGCATTAAATTCATCACCTCCTGTGAATTTAATTCTACTGAATTAGATTCAACATGTCAATATAGATTAGATTCATAGTTTATTTTTCTTTTAAAAGGCTATATAATGAGGATTAGAATTAAAATCAATACTCATTTAGAATTTAATGCTAATGTGGTGGTGTACAATGAACTACGGACAACAATTACGCAAAATCTTAAAAATTAAAAATCGGACTCCAAACTCTCTTGCAACTAAAATACAATGTGCTCCTTCAACGATATATAAAATATTAGGTGAAAATTCAAAACCTTCGTTAGATTTATTAGAAAAAATATGTGCCGAATTAAAAATTACCATGGCTGAATTTTTTACTATTGAGCAAAATGAGGAAGATATTTTAATTCAAGAGGATTCAGAGGATTTACCAGAAGAAGCTAAACAAGCTCTCCAGGAATTTGAAGAATTTCTCAGACTAAAATTTAAAAAGTAAGCAAAAGCTTAAGTGATATCCTGCATAACAAAAAATAAAAAAGCGTATGACCAAAGTCATACGCTTTTTTATTTCGCTCTAATGATTCTGAGTATAGTTAAAAGCTGCTCTAATTCTTCCAATGTAATATTATGCTG
The DNA here is from genome assembly GCF_001941975.2 of Sporomusa sphaeroides DSM 2875. Classification (NCBI taxonomy): domain Bacteria; kingdom Bacillati; phylum Bacillota; class Negativicutes; order Selenomonadales; family Sporomusaceae; genus Sporomusa; species Sporomusa sphaeroides. Next base: position 47,400 of record NZ_CP146992.1, read on the forward strand.
ACTCATAAATTCCCAAATGGCCTTAATTGTAGTAACAGCTTCATCATCAGTTTTAAGACTACTTCTTTCCATTGCCGAACAAGGAATATGACCAGCAGCCATCATGAATTGTTCATAAGTAATATCGTTACGTGCATGATTAGAAATTTTGCGGATAATTTCAGGACTCGGTGGATCAGGCAATAGCTGGCGTAACAATCGTGAAATATATGAAGGGCTAACCATGGTTTGCCTGCCGTATTCGTTGATCGTTCGGATATCCATACTTTTTTTTAATAAAGTAGCAAAAAGCGCTTTATCAAATACTCCAAGCATGTTGTGGCAACACCTTCCCTCATGCTTTTGTCGTAATTTGTCATGAAATGCTTGTCTTGAAAATGTTGACATTAATTAATAATTAATTTAGTATTGAAACATATCAACGGAAAAACGACTTTCGTTGATATACTTCAACAATTTTATGAAGGAGTGAGTAGATATTTAAGATATTACCATACCGGTATTAGCAGATTATTGCTTTTTAAGTCGAATATTTAAATAATTTGCCAGTGCTTCTCTTTCTGTATGACTTAACTTGCCAGCAAGCGATACCAGCTGTACTAATATCGGATCGGAAGGAAGCATTTCAGGCGAAAAAAATTCTGCAACGGTTATTTCTAAGGCATTACAAATACGTTGCAGATAATCCAAATCAATTGGCTGCAAATTATTTTCAAGTCGACTAATGACCGGCTGACTTATATTGGTCATTACCGCTAATCTCTTTGTCGTAAGATTTTTCAATTTCCTTAATTCTCGTAATCGTGCTCCATAATCCAAATCTAATCACCCAATTATTCAGAAATAGAATAGAATTTAAAGTTATATCAACCTTTATATTAACTTTTAAATTAACATAAGCCAATATAGTATTCTAACACAGAATATTTAGTTGATAATTACCGATATTTATTCTGTTAAAGAATAGAATTTTATTCTATAGCCGAATATCAGGATTAAATTACCAGTGTTAACATTTTTTCTCTAGCTAATTTTAACATCTATACATAATTCAGCCAACTTTAATTTGAGATAGAGTAATTGACGTACTAATATTCGCCCTTATTCGCATTATAAAACGAAAAGAGTGATAAGTATGAACGATTTAATCGACATTGCTGTTGATCATGGACTTACTATCATATATCATAAGTTTAAAGATCCCAGCATTAAAGGTATTTACTATCCATTGTCAAATAACATTCCACCAGTCATTGGTTTAGATGAATCGCTAAAAGACAATGCATTTCTGGCTAGAAGCATTATTGTCAAAGCGTTAAAATATCATCTTGTGCCTAAAAATGACATAAAAAAAGCGTGTGTATTTTCTACAAATTCACACCCACTTTTGTTAGCTACATGCCATTTATAACAATTTTCAACCAAAAAGAAGGAAATTAATTCTAAATGTCAAACATAATAATTTGATTACAATTCCACATAATAAAACCCCGTAAGTGCTACCAACACTCACAGGGCGTCTACTGACTGTCCAGAAGCCAGTAGATTTTTGAAAGAGTTCTATATTCATTATAGCTTATTTTCCTGTATTTTTCAAGGATTTTAAGGACTTTTTCAGGAAATTGTTGTGCCTTTAACACACAGGGACAGTCAGTATTTCTTACTGATTTGTCCCTATTTTTGTTTAAAGGAGAGAGTTCGATGAAAACGAATAATTACTTAGACGTAGCTCTTGATGTCCAGGAAGACCTGCGTAAAGGCTTCATGGCCCGCAGTTGGGTACAAGCTACAATGCCCCATTCAAGGCCAAAAGAGCTTACTTTTATTCGCAAAAACGGCGAATATACGATGATGATGACCGGACATCCTGATTGCGGCCTGCCTTACGGATCTATCCCCCGCCTGCTCATGTCCTGGCTTACTACGGAAGCCGTAAAAACAAAATCACCTACAGTAGAGTTAGGAAAGAGTTTGCGAAGCTTTATGACCGCCTTGGACATGAAAGCTTCCGGCGGTAAAACTGGTTCAATTACAATGCTAAAAGACCAAATGAAGCGACTCTTTACCTGTCATGTGTCTCTAACTAGAAATGCTAAGACCAATTTCCAGACGCAAAACATAACGCCGATAAAATCGGCCAATTTATGGTGGAATCCAAGTGATCCGGAGCAACTATCCCTATTTAATTCAACGGTTACACTCTCCCAGGATTTCTTCGCAGAAATCATTGACCGGCCAGTTGTATTTAGATTAAAAACGTTACAGTTACTAAAAAGCTCATCCCTGGCTGTAGACCTATATATTTGGATTACATACCGCAATAGCTACACACAATCGCGCTCTTACATACCATGGGAAATGCTGCAGCTCCAATTCGGCGCAAACTATCCGGAAACAACGCGAGGCAAACTTGATTTCAAGCGGAATTTCCTGGCAACACTTAAAAAAGTTGCAATAGCTTATCCAGAAGCCAAAAAGCTGGAATGGAATAGCAAACAACTAATCTTCATTCCTGGATACCCAGACGTTCCAAAACTTATTTCAATACCAAAGCCGTGAATATAGTTCACGGCTTTTTTGCGCATAAATGCTCTCACTTTATTTTTTTGCGCATAATTACTCTCACTTTATTTTAGTACGCATAAATGCTCTCATCTTAATTAAGATACGCATAAATACTCTCAACCTGATTTACAGCTATTTTTTAATCTATCTGTGGTTAAACCTTGTGGATAAAAAAGTTATCCACGCATAAATGCTCTCATGCCTACGCATAAATGCTCTCATGCCTACGCATAAACGCTCTCACACTTACGCATAAATGCTCTCACTTTTACGCATAAATGCTCTCACGATAGTACCGCAAAGCCTTGTCACATATGGGCTGACAGGCATCCCCCTGTATACCCCGTAACCCCTATATTGATATACCAATATCTTACCTGTAGTAGAGCGGATTAATTTGTGGATAAGCTTTGATAATATCAAATAACATTAACATTACTAAAGTATACCTACTACTTATAACGAAACATGCCCTTATTTAACGTTATTAGCCTCAACACTAAACAAACCGACAGACCTTAATGGAATACACTGCATTATAATTTAAACCATACTATCTGCCTTGTATATTTTATATTCAGTAGATTAACCTAACCATGACTTAAAGAGAAATTACCATTTTTATAATAATTAATACTGGTTGATGGGGCGCAGATACCAAACCATCCATTATGACAAATCTTCATCAAGCCCCATGATTAAATGCTTTTAAAAAACTCCACTTACTACAACGTGAAATACTTTTAATTATTATCTTGCTATTTTACCATGAATAAATTATTTCCCTTGTCTGGTAAAACAAATCATAGTCCTTTATATAAATCTATACTGACATATTTGTTTTCCAAACTTTAAATGAGTATTGCCAGAACCTATATTTTACAATATTTTGCTGAATATACGATTGCGATATTCAGCTTTATTATTTATCATGTTCAAATCATTTTAACTGCTACTATCCTGGTATACACGCGATACTAATTGCAACTACAAAAAGAATGCATAATAACAACATTATCATTTATATAAGCAAACATAACTAAGACTATTATTTCTCATATTTATAATTGCGGTAAATCTATATTATAATTTACTCTCATTTTCTATTAACGATTAACTACTTTCTTAACTATAGAATGCCCTATTTACTTTCTCATTAAACATAATTAATTAACCTTAAATATAGTCATTGATACCTTTTATACATAGAGTAAAACCCTTTGTTATTGATTTGTTAACTATTTGGTGTCAATATATGCCGATAACAAACAGTTAACAAAGAAAATTCCAGATGTATTATAGGTATTTTATTTTTTCGCAAAACCCTGAAAAAGCAGCAAATTCAAGGGTTAGGAAGCCCGCGCCGCCGCCGCCATTCTCCTCGCTATCGCTCGTCGTGCCAAAACCTCAGACCCCTCCCTCTCAACGTACTATCGTACTTATGATAGGAAGGGGTCTGATCTTCTGGCACCATGTCGGCGGCGGCGCGGGGGAGACGAAAACAAAGTGAGAGTGAAAAACATGGGGTATTGTGGGGGTACGGGGGTACGGGGCTACGTCACATTTTGATACCTTCTTTTATGGGGAAGGTATCAAAATGTGGGTTACGTCCATTTTTATTGTTTCTTTTATGGGGAAACAATAAAAATGGGGAACGGGGGTTACGGGGTTACGTCACTTTGAGATACCTTCTTTTATGGGGAAGGTATCTCAAAGTGGGCTACGTCATTTTGAGTATTTCTTTTACGGGGAAATACTCAAAATGGGAACGGGGGCTACGGGGTTACGTTGCTATTAAGTATTTTTCCCCTAAAACACTTAATAGCAAACACTAAAACCGCAAGATACAAATTCATACTTGCATTCGCAAGATTTCATTTTTATTTTGCTTCAGCCAAAACAAAAGACACCAATTCTTTGGTGCCTTTTATTTTTTACTTCATTACCTCTTTTAAAATTTGCTTAAATCAATTATGATGTTATTGAATGACATTCACAATTAATATTGAATTTAATTACACAATTAACTTCAGCATACTGTACTAAGGAGGCACAGATTTATGGTTGCAGAGCGAAAAAAACGAAAAAGCGGTTATATGATGCTACAGGAACGTGACTTGAAAATGATTACTTTTGTCGCGAAGTTTGGCTATTGTAATGAAGATCATTTGCGCTGGCTCATCGGCTTAACCCAGGAGAAGGACAAAAATAATTTTAACTTACTGGTCAACAGATTAGAGCGACATGGTTATCTTGAAAAAATAAAGCTGATTGCCAAGCAACCTGCTTTCATATTGTTAGGCAAAGTTGCCAGTGAACTTTTAGCTATACCTAAACCTAAAGGTTTAGTTTTACATACGCTAAAACATGATATGTTGGCGATAGATTTATATATCGGCATGACCACAAAATATCCAAATTATGAGATTAAAACTGAGCGCGAAATACGGATTGTTGAAGGGTTAAGTTTGAACCATCGGCAGCAGGTTCCGGATTTATTGGTTAATAAATCTATCGCAGTAGAAATTGAATTGACAGCTAAGTCAAATGACAGGTTGCAGCAAATTGTAAATAGTTATTTGGTAAAAGATAATTATTCTCATGTGTTATATTATGTTCGGAGTAAGTCACTGGGATATAAGATTTACAATTACTCTGGCCGCAGCCCTAAGTTTCAGGTTTTCTATTTTGATGAAGACATAGTTTCGGCTACAGAGTTACCGATGGACGAAGCTATTGCTTCGCAATTTCTTTCAGATTCTAACGATGAATAAGATGCTTGGCGGTGAAAATAGATGTTAGCTGAAAATTCTTCAAAATTATCATTTTTTGACTTTTTGGCATTTCGGCCCATGCGGGCCTTATGCCTCTTTCTCAGCTTTTGTTTAATTATTTATGATTTTCCGCGATATGTATTTGCTGTTCTCTTTGGTTTCCTGGTATTTAAAATTATATATTTTCGCCGGGCGACAATTTATCAATTGGGTTTGTGCCGTATTTACCTGCTTGGTGGAATTTTTCTCTTGCCCTTTCTGCTGATTGCACTGTTGCCAGTTGAATTGACGACAATACAATTTCCTTCAGATGTTAACTGGAAGCAATATATTATCAATGATGATTATTTTAAGGATGTAAATTTGTGGATTTGGGATAATTTAGACGGCTTATTTTCGGTTAATTTGGGGATATTGCTAAGTATATCCTATGGAGTTTTGATTTATGTTTGCAGTGTGGAGCTAGATCGCAATGTTATTAAGCAGAATGACTTGCAAGGTTTAAAGGTGGATCGCAATAAATTATTTTATTTCGATGTAACTTGGCAAACTTATTTTGACTATTTCATGTTGTTGCTGCTTTTCATCTATAGCATCCCTTTATGCCTTATGTATGGGCTTTACGTGTATTTATTGACGCCGGTTGACAAAGCGGTCCGGACGGTAGCAGAAATAACGTTTTTAGCCATATCGCTACTACTCTCCTTATTCACCTTTCATTTGATTGATTTTCTGGAAATTCCAAGTTTAGTTTTTCAGTATATAATGAATGACGGCTTACTTTCTTTGATACATGCGGAGTTTAGTGAGTTTTTCGAGTTTACGATTTTGCGTGGTACCTTCTTTTTGTGGGTGGTTGCGTTTGGGTTACGGACAGTCTTTAATTGCATTAGCAAAGAAAAGGTGCTGATAGAGCAGGAAACGCATAAGGCAAAGGTTGAAGCGGTCAGTGAAATAAATGGCGTTTATGTTGGGGTAGATATGGAAGAGAATCCAGTAGTTATAGCCGACACCGAATTAAACCAGCATACGCTGATTATGGGCAGTACAGGCTCCGGAAAAACGTCCACGATATACAATATCGTGGACAGTGCATTATCGCGTAGTTTACCGCTTATTTTTCTTGATGGCAAAGGCAGTAAAGATTTGGTTGAGAAAATGGGTTCTTTGTGTAAGAAGTATGATCGTGAGTTTCGTGTATTTTCGCTTGACACTGAAAATATTACAGAGTTGAACGCATATAATCCGTTTAGCAGTGGTAATTTTACGGAATGGAAAAATCGGGTTATGAATTTATTTTCGATGGCATCGGGACGCGGCCAGGAGCACTTTGCGTTGGCAGAGGAATCATTTATTAATTTGGTATGTCAGATCCTATATAAAGATGGGGAGCTAATGGATTTGCGGATTTTATTGTTTTACTTGGAAAACCCCGAGCGCTTGATTAAAAAAGCGATAAAACATGATCGCAATTTAGCCATGAAGTTGCAAAAAGAGCTTGAGAAAGAAGAAAATGAAATGTTGACATCAGATGTTGTTAAACAGCTGGAACTTTTCTTTTATTCGAATTATGGTGATTTGCTGGATACAAAGGGTAAACCTACGATTAACATCAAAAATGTAATCAAAAATGGCGAAGTGGCATTGTTTTTATTCAATGCATCAAGCTATCCTCTTGATACACGAAAAGTTGCGAAAATGGTTATCAACGATATAAATAGCAGTTTTGCTGAGATAGCCAATGAGCAAGGTTTTACGAAAACATATTGCATCTTCGATGAGTTTGCTAGTTATGCGAGTGAGAATTTGAGCGAGTCAATTTCGCTGCATCGCAGTAATGGGATGCATGCGGTTGTAGGCACCCAGTCTTTGAAATCGGTTAGCTTGAAAAGTGAGGAAACGAAGCGGATCGCAGAAGAATTAGTAGCTTGTTGCAATACTTTCATTTGTCAGCCGATTAGCCATTTGGATGATATTGAATTGATGGCGAAAACAATGGGAACGCGAAAGGCTTATGAGGTTACAGCACAGGTGAATACGGTGGAAGGTGGACCAAGTGGTTTAGGAACAGTGAAGTATGTCGATGAGTTTTTAGTTAATCCGCAAGAAATTCGCGATTTAGCAACCGGTGAAGGATTTATTTATCGGAAAGCAATGAATATGAAGCCATACAAGGTTAAGTTTAATTATCTTTTGTAAGGGGGGGATATTGTGTCGGAAGACTTGATTTTTTGGGGGTATCGTTTCTATCAAAATGGCCGATATCACAAAGGTGTTGAGCTTAAGGGTGTTGAGGCTGTTTATGATTTTGTGAAGGAACATAAGGATTCTTTTTATGAGGTGCGTGTTGTTGATCGGTCAGATTTTACAGTGTTACAAACAATTGAAGGGCAAATAGTTTTTCCAATTGCTTTAAATATGGAGTAATTCAAATAAAATGTATAGTACGATACAGGAAAATAAAAGTTTATTCATGTTACATGCAAAGCTTTATCTAAACAATTACATAAAGGTTTATATTTGGGGTAAAAGTTTTTGGGCGTTGCCCTGCGGGGCCGGGCTGTCGTGAATCGAGCCAAACGAAAAGCATGTTTGTCTCGCCCCTGCGGGCTTCCATCCCTAACGCGGGTTCCGTTCCCTATTGGGTGGCTGGATTCGCGTTTTTTCTTCTCTCCCAGGTGAGTAAGGAACGAGGGAACGACGGAAGGAAGGAAAGAGAGAGGAAGGTTTTTTCATGCTGATGATAAGTTTGCGATAGCAGGATTTTGCGCCAGGGTGTTAGTGTATCATACTTGTAAATGCTAACGCATCCTCCACTGCGTTTCGGCCCTCTCGGGTTACAAGCATGATGCGTAGTATTCGGGGCGCAAAATCAACTAAAAAATCTTAGTTTGTGCCAATTCAAACGAGGGGTTAACTCTGCCATTATCATTTGGTACTGTATGAACTATGAATTTAATTCAAAAAAACTGTGAATTTAGTTCAAATTTTCCTTGTCTTTATTGGATTTTTATGCTATAATGAATTATAAGATAAAGATAAACCTTTATATAAAACATTACATAAAGGTTTATCTAAAATTAGGAGGTTTAATATGAATAAGGTTATATTAACGGGTAGGTTAGTTCGAGATCCGGAGGTAAGGTATACTAATTCAGGTAAAGCGGTTGGTACTTTTTCAATAGCTGTCAATCGTCATGTAGGACAAGGCCAGGAAAAAGTTGATTTTATACCTATTGTAGCTTGGGAGAAGCTGGCCGAGACTTCTGGGAATAATCTTTCCCAAGGTCGGCGCATTCTTGTTGAAGGTAGAATGCAAGTTAGGTCTTATGAGGCCCAAGACGGTTCAAAGCGCCGTGTTACCGAAGTGGTTGCCAGTAATATTGAATATTTGGATTACAAAAAGGATAGTGACGATGGAGCGGAAGGGACCAATATTAACTCTTTTGGTCAAGATGTTTTCCCAGAAGAGGATATACCGTTTTAACATAAAGGTTTATATAAACCTTTATATGAAAATTCGTAGGCTGGCCGGGAGCCTTATCCCGGCAATCTACTAAACAAGCGGAGGTAGTAAAGATGAAAATAATAACAGCCAGTGAACTGAAATCCGGTATGCAACTTCCCGAGGCTGACGGCTTCTTGTTCGATGTAATCGAAGTTGCCAGGGAAACCGGCAAAACAATTACAGTTCGGCTAGCAAGTGACTTTTCAAGCTTTAAATCCCATTGGACCACAAACGGAGGCGTATTGAAAACCTTCCGCAAATCCACCAAATTATATTGCGCAGAGTGACGGCCCACCAGGGCCGGTAATGCTGGCAGGCAGACGGTTACAACCACCGATAGCCAGGCAAATTAATACGGAGGCGGTAATAATGACATTAAAAGAGTTTAAAGCCAAACACCCAGGAGGGTACTATTTAAGAGCAGCAGAGGACAAGAGAGCCTTATATGGAGACTGTGATAACCTGATTGTTGTCGATTATCTTTATCAGCCATTAAACGGCATCTACACTGTTTATTTAATCGGGAGCATTTGATAAAATTGCCAACTAACGGCCAATGCAAATAAATAAGCGGTGGGTACTAGCCCACCGCGAGGGAGGATAGAGAAATGGCAAACGGTAGAGCTAAGGTCGGCGGACAGACTGGGGTTAACGGTTATCACTATAAGGGTGGTCAATACCTTCCGAGCACTGATATTCCACCCGGATTACTAACGAAAAACGTTAAGCCCTTAAAGAAAGAACAGGTAGAACCATACAAGTGGGAATTGCAACCATCAGTAACAATGCGTTCAATTTATACGGTTGCCTACAGTGGAATGATTATAAAAAATGGAATTGCAACCATTCACCCCTTATATAACCACGATGAGGATTGGTCGTTTGGATATAACGGCATTCCGAATACTAAAAAAATCACAATTGGCGAATTGATTGATTTGTATAATTCTGGTGAACGATGGATTAACGCAGAATCCCCGGCCTAGCCGGGGTTGTGCGGGAAGGAGCGAATAATAGTGGAACTTTATTTATTAGACGGCGAATGGGTTGACAGAGAAACATTTATCAGAATTTGCGAATGCACCCCAGAGGAAGCCAGACAAATGCAATTAGAATGGGACGCAGAGTGCCAGGGTTAACGCTCTGTAATGCGGCATTCCTGGTCATAAGATTAGGCACTGGAAATAAGGAAGTGAATTTATGAAATGTTTTGTTTGCAAAAACCGTCGTGATAAAACTGTGGAAATGAATAAGATTGAGGATTTTGTAACTGTAAGTTTAACTGGTAAAATCGGTAAAGAAAAAAAGGTTCGACTTGTAAAATACCAGTGTCCGGAATGCGGGGCAAAAAGAGGTGATATGTTACCTGTAGCAGAGTGCCAGGGTTAACACCTAGAAAGGATTTGATAAAATGACTAAAGTTGAATTTGTTTATTTGAAACAAGTTGTTAAATCTCATGAAGCGATACTTGATTTTTATAAGGAAGATGAAAAAACCGATTCCAGGGTGCTTGGTTACTGCCAAGGGATTAGGGCTGTACTAAAGGATATAAAAGATTTACTGGAAGAAATTAACCCCGCCTGATGATGGCTGTATGGGTAGCAGCCGAAACGCTCTTTCGGGAGCGTAGCGGGAACCCAAAAATTGAAGGAGGAATTAAAAAAATGAGCATGAGTTTGCCAGTTAAGGAAGGTTCTACTATAAAACTCAGTGATTGCGATATTTATGATTTATTGCGTATGCAGCAGACAGGAAAAGATTTGTATGATAACAAACTATCCAAAGCTGTTAAGGAAAATGTAAGTGTAAGAGTTGATTTTCTTGGTGATTTTGGTTTTGAACTGGAAAAAATCGCAACTCAATATGGAATCCCTTTTGAATCTAAATATGTGAGTGAATGTATGGAATGTGGTAAAAGGCTGCAGCCCAATTGGTTTTTTTATTGGATGGGTGGAACATTTTGTTCGAAGTGTATGCGCGAAATTGAGCAAGATTTGAATCAGGAATAATACTGGTAAAAGGATTGATATTAATGCAGAATCTATTAAATGAGTTTACTGAAATTGAAAACTATTTAGTTCATGCTCCACATGTGAAGGAGCTTGGGAAAAATCCATATCCTAAAGATACTTATGCTGCATATGCAAAGATTGTTTTAAAATCTGGTGACACGCTAACCACCGAAGTAGATAAAAGAATTGTTGCTGCTATGCAACATGATGGTATTGAAATTCGTCATATTGTTAAAGCGCTTACTTTTAGTCCTAATTTTAAAAACATGTCCGAAAACGAGATTTTAGAGTTTTTTTTACTGATGGTAGTTAGTCCAAAGGTATCTGATCGATATCGAGTTGAAAATTATTTAGCAAAGATTTTTGAGGTTGAGGATTTAAAAGAGCTTAGTTATCCTCAGAGTGTCTATGTGGAATATGCTAAAGATTTGTTGGCAGCTGGTGAGACAATAACGGAAAAATTAGACCGGCAGATTATTCAGCTAATGAATAAAGATATAACTATTCCTTTTTTATTAATTGTGGAGGTAATGGCTGCAAGTCCTAATTACAAACATATGAAAATTTCAGAGGTTCGTAAAAAGGTTGAGGAGGTACTTTATAAAAAGAGAAGGATGTACATTGCGATTGCGCTTGTTCTAATTGGAATTGGTTTACAACCATGGTGGGGGATGATGATTGTAATTCTAGGAATTGTAGTAGGAATATATTCAATTTCTCATTAATTGGCATTTTATGATATTTATTTGTGTTATAATAATAAAGGTTTAGCTAATACATTAGATAAACCTTTATATAAACCTAAATTAGAGTGAAAGGGTGTTTTGT